>CALXEX010000008.1 GCA_944387445.1 uncultured Clostridia bacterium
GCAGAACTTTACTGGCTTTACACCTACTGAAATAGGAGTAGGCTCTTTTGTATAAATTACACTATCGTTTGTTTCATTCGGTATATAGTCAAAGGTAGAATCAATTTCTTGCATTTGGAATTTATCTTCTTCACGAATATAAATTATTCCAAATTCATAAACTTCCATTTTATTATCTGGATCTAATTTGTAATAGTCTTTTAAGGGAAATACTCTAACAATAGCAGAGTTATCTTCTTTGAAATTGAAATAGAATACTTGCTTTTCTACATAGTAAGTTGCCTCTGTATAACCAACATCATAATATTGTCTTAATCTCATAATTATTTCGCCGACTTCTTCTTCAGCTAGATAATTACTAAATCTGATATTACCAAGCACATTACCAAATATTGCAGGTTTTGTAATATCTATATAATCTTTATCAAATAGTTCTTGACAAGGTTTACAAATTGATTCTCTAAAGTTTATTTGTTTAACGAAAACTTCGTTACCAATTAGCTCTAGTTCGATATCATCAACATATTTCATTATTAATTCTGCTTGTTCTTGTCTAGTATAATCTTTTCAAGTTTTAGTTCTTTCTTGATATCCTTTATCTAATTTAATTTTGTTAATAAAATCAATATCTCTTTTTAGCAATATATCTTTTGGTGTAAATCTTAATTCTTCTACACAATCAGTAGTATCTAATTTACTTCCTAGTTCGCTAATTGCTTTTTCAACTATTTTCTTTTCTTCGTTATATTCTTTTAATTCAAAAACTCCATTGATATATGCTTTTTTAATTCTTTCAAGTTTGCTTTTCTGCTCGTTTATTTCTTTTTCTAATTGTTCTTTAGGCTCATCAAATTTTTGCTTTATCATAGGCAAAAAGAATTGATTTACAACAGAGTCATATTCTGTTAATTCATCTATAAATTGACTAAAGTAATCATTTATAATTTTTTCTTTAAATTCAATTTTACAGTCATTACAATAGTAGTAAAAGTAAGTATTTCCATTTTTCTTCGTAGTAGCTTTACCTCCTAAAATTCTACCACATTTAGGACATTTTAATTTTTGTAAATATAAATATGTCAATGTTCTTTTATAACTTCTTGAATTTTTCTTTTTTTGTACTTGACAATCTTCCCACATCTCTTTAGAAACAATAGGCTCAACTACATCTTCATAATAGGTAGGGTGTTTCGTTCTTTTACCGTGAACAAAATCTCCTTTGTATATTTCATTTTCAAGAATATTAACAATCGTGGAATCTCTCCAATTTTCTTTTCCTAATACTTTTTCTTCATTAAATAAATTGCTGATTTTTTGATAAGAATAACCGTTGTAATATAAATCAAATATTCTAACTACAATGTCTTTAGTAGAATAATCAATTACTAATTTTTTATCTTCGTGTTTGTAACCCAATGGGGCAATGTGGGGAATATGACCACATTTGATTGCACCAGCTAAACCTATTTTAGTTCTTTCGCTAGTTCTCTCAATTTTATTTTGACTAACACTCATTAAAAGTCTTGAAATCATTTTTCCATTAGCACTTGTAGTATTTATTTCATCATTAACACAGTCTAAATAAGCATTATTCTCATCTAAAAATGTCATTTAATTTTCCCAATCATAAATACTTCTTGTTATTCTATCTAGTTTTAGAGCAACAATAGTATTTATTTTTTTAGCTTTAATATCAGCTTTTAATCTTTCAAATTCTGGTCTATGATTACCAGTTTTAGCACTTATTCCTGCATCTTCGTAATAATCTATTATCTCATAACCTTTAAATTTACAAAAAGACTCTAATCTTTCTTTCTGTTCTGGTAAACTAAAACCTTCACGAGCTTGGTCTTCTGTTGACACTCTCATATATAAACCACATTTTTTCTTTTCTTCACTCAATTTTTTAACCCCCAATCTAACAAAAAAGAGACATCAAAGTACGCACTAATACTAATGACATCTCCTAAACACTTTTATTTTAAAATATAATTCTTTAAGAATCATATAATCATCTCCAAATAAATATATCGTTTACATAAAAGATTATATCATATTTTTAAAAAATGTAAAATATTTACAATTTTATATATTTTTCAAATATTCTTCTAACTCTGATAATTTAATCTTTTTAGTCAAATTTGAAATATATACATCATTTGAGTAATTAAAAACTAAAAAAGTAATATTTTTAATAATAACTCTATGTGGTTCAATATATGTAAGGTTAGTTTTTTCTAATTTTCTAATGCTACCATTTATAAAAGTAGGAGTAATTTTAGAAAATTCACATATAAATTCAATTCTCTGTTTTAGACATTTCTCAAATTGTAATTCTTGCTTAATAATCTTCATTTTTTCACACCATCCTTTCGTTTGGATGATTTCAATATTGTTTTTAGGCAACAAAAAAATCAACCAGATTTTATTTTCTGATTGATTTCTGTATCAATTCTGTTCTATTAGTTCGAACAGATACGTCATTGGTGCGGATGAAGGGACTCGAACCCCCACGCCGTTGGCACTGGTTCCTAAGACCAGCGCGTCTACCAGTTCCGCCACATCCGCATATATAAACTAACAATAATTATATTAGCACAAATCTATTTTTATTGTCAATAGTTTTTTTAAATTTTACATAGAAAAATAAATTATCAAACCACCTACTATGGCTAGTATAAATCCTATTATTTTTAATCCATTTGAGCCTTCATTTTGATCTCCAAAGCCAAAAAATCTTTTTGTAATAATTCTTGCATCATATATTAAAATAACACCTACTAAAACAAAAATGAAACCAATTAATTTTATAATTAGTTGAAACATATATATCAACATCCTTTTTTATTTTATAGATATATCTTAATATGTTTTTTATAAAAAGTCAATAGGCGTTAATATAACCTTAACGCCTAAAACAATGACTTACTCCTTTTCAAGCCATAATTGTCCTTACATATCTTTCGATTAGTTTTACTTTTCTTCTGTCATACTCCTTATCTGTTTCTCTTTCCTCTTTTGTCAAATTCACATTATCAACCAACACTTGCATCTTCTCTCCGGGTGTTAGCAATGCTCTTGGTATACAGTACCTACTTTCCCAAGCATCAAGAACCATCTCTACTTCTAAATCACTTAGTTTTTCTGTTTTTCTTTTTCCGATGACAAATTCTTGAATAATGTAAGTTCCTCTTAAGTCTCTACGTAAACCCAATTGAGATACAACTGACCGTGCTTCACTTTCTTCTTTTGATGCTATTAATCTTGCTTCTTTTGTCATGTTTTTTCCTCCTTACAGTTACATTTGTTACTAAAGTTACATCTACTAAAATATTTTCTATTTTACAATATTTTACAGTTACTTATTTTTATTTTTTATAAAGTTCTATTTTTCCTATATATTATATTTACATTTTTTTACTTTTTTGTTTTGTTATATTTATTTTTATATGCAAAAGAAGGTATCTCCCAACACCTTCTTCCAATTTTCTTCAAATATTATATCTCTATTCTCTTTGTGAATTTATCTCTAATCAAAGCTTTTAATCTTGCATTTTCTTTTTTCTCTAATTTTGGATCTTTATCAATAATTTTGATTGCTACCTCTTGCGCCACTTTTAATATATTCATATCTTCAAATAAATTCGCAATCTTAAATTCTGGAAGTCCATGTTGCATAGTTCCAAAGAAATCCCCAGAGCCTCTTAATTCTAAATCTTTTTCCGAAATAATAAATCCATCATTTGTATCACACATAACTTTCATTCTTTTTCTAACCGTTTCACCTTTGCCTTCATATTTTAAAATACAATATGACTTATATTCTCCTCTTCCAACTCTTCCTCTTAATTGATGTAATTGTGCTAATCCAAATCTTTGTGCATCTTCTATCACCATAATATTAGCATTTGGTACATCTACACCAACTTCAATAACTGTTGTTGAAATTAATATGTCAATCTCTTTATTTTTAAATCTCATCATAATGTCATCTTTATCTTTTGCTTTCATTTTTCCATGTATGTATTCTACTCTGTATTCTGGAAAAGTTTCTGTTTTACATTTTTCATATAACTTTTCTACAGATTTTAAGTCTAATTCTTCATTTTCTTCTACTAATGGACATACAATATAGGCTTGTCTACCTTCTTTTAATTGTACTTTGATAAAGTTATTTATTCTATCTTCCATTCCTTTGGTTACAGCAAATGTATCTATCTTTTTCCTATTTGGTGGTAATTCATCAATAATAGAAATATCCAAATCTCCATATAATATTAACGCCAATGTTCTAGGAATTGGAGTTGCTGTCATGACCAATACATCTGGATTTTGTCCTTTTTCAACAATTGTTGTTCTTTGTTTAACACCAAAACGATGTTGCTCATCTGTTACAACTAATCCTAAGTTTTTGAATTCTACATTTTCTTGTAATAGTGCATGTGTTCCAATTAGAATATCGATTTCGCCATTTTTTAATCTCTCTAGTAGTTCTGTTTTTTTCTTTTTGGTCATTGCTGAAATTAATAATTCACATTTAATATTTAATTCATCAAATATCTTTTTAAAATTTTCTAAGTGTTGTGTCGCAAGAATAGCTGTTGGCGCCATAATGGCTACCTGATAGCCACATTTTACTGCTTTATATCCTGCACACATAGCTATAACCGTTTTTCCTGAACCGACATCTCCTTGTAATAGTCGATTCATTGGTTTATCAGATTCCATATTATTATCAATTTCTTCTAATACTCTTCTTTGTGCATTTGTTAATTGAAAAGGTAATTTCTGGATAATATCTGACATATGAACATCTTTACTAAATTGAATTCCTTTTTCTTCATTGATATAACTATTTTTTAGTTCTAGTAAAGCAAGTTGCATGGTTAATAATTCTTCAAAAACGAATCGATTTCTTGCAATAGTAAAATCTTTAAATTCTTTTGGAAAATGGATATTTTTTGTAGCTTCATTAATCCCTTCTAATTTATATTCTTGTAAAATGTACTCAGGTAACGTTTCTTCTAAATTGCCTTCTACTTCTTTTATCGCATTTTCCATAATTCTTCTGATTGTATTTTGCGATAAACTAAATGTTAATGGATATATCGGAATGATTTTCCCTGTGTTTGATGTTTTTCCTTCTTCATCAAAGACTGGTGAATTTATGGTAATTCTTCCAAAAGTATTATTTACTTTTCCATAAAATGTATATTTCTTTCCTTGCTCAAATTTATTTTTTAGATAACTTTGATTAAACCAAACAGCAGTTGCAACACCTGTTTCATCTCTAATTACCAACTTTTGCATGGTTTTCCCCCTAAGTCTTACATCACTTACCCTGCCACTTGCATATGCTTCAATTAATACTTCTTCACCATCTATACATTCTGCAATATTTTTTGGTTTACTTCTATCTTCATAGGTTCTTGGATAATATGTGATTAAATCTTTCAAGGTAAAGATTCCTAATTTATTCAGTAATTTTACTCTATTGGGTCCAACGCCTTTTATATATTTTACATCTTTTTCTAAATCTATCATGGCTATCTCATTCCTTTCTCAAGGTATACATCTTTTTTCATTCTAACATACTGTTTAGGTATATTCAAATCCTTTTTATATTTTTAAAGACGGCGTACCCTAAAAAGTATTGCCGTCTCTTTCTATTTACAAAATCTATGCCTTCCAATAGTAACTGTCATTGGTCTTGACCATATCCATTTATTGGTTGCTGTTGATGGATTGAAATAATAAATAGCTCCATAACTAGGATCCCAACCATTAATAGCATCTTGTGCTGCTTTTTTAGCTGTTGCATCTGGTGTTAAATTAATTTGCCCATCACTAACTGCATCAAATGCACCTGATTGGTAAATAACGCCTGAAATACTGTTTGGAAATGAACTACTTTTCACTCGATTCATAACAACTGCTCCAACAGCTACTTGTCCTGTATATGGTTCTCCTCTTGCCTCTCCATAAATTAGTCTTGCTAATAAATTGACATTGCTACTATTACTAGAAGATGATGAGGAACTTGATGAGGAACTGGTTATTCCCATTGCTGATAATGTTTTGGGTCCTGCAATACCATCTACTGCTAATCCATTTTTTCTTTGAAAATATCGTACTGCTTCTTGTGTTTGACTTCCATATATTCCGTCTATATTTCCATTATAATATCCCCATCTCTTTAGTTTTGTTTGAATCTGTATTACTTCGTCTCCTCTTGAACCATATTTTGACAAAGCTTCTACTTCATTATTTCTGAAAAATATATATGCTATGGTAGATACAATCGATACAGTCATTATACATACAATAAATATTTTTCTTGTATTTTTTCTTAATTTCATTTTAAAATCACCTTTGCTAAAAATTCTTATTCTTATTTTTAGCAATATTGGGATTTATTATGCATCATAAATCTATCTCTTCAGATTTTCTTTCTGATAATTCTTTTTCCTTTACATTTATATAAAAATATATTGGTTTAACCACATCATTTGATTCATGATATTGAATTCCTTTACTGATTAATCTTCCTTTCTTGACTTGCTCATATATTTGAGTTTCTGGATTATATAAGTACCATATATTTTCTGCTTGCTTTTTTATAACAACAATACTTGCATTTCTTCTTCTTTTATTTTCTTCAATAAATCCTGGACAAATTTCTATATACTTTCCTTTTTCTTCATCTGTGATAATACTTTTTATTAATTTTATGAAATAGTCTTTTGCTTCTTCATTTCTTATTGTTTTACCTTGTACAGCGTTTATAATCCCAATATATTTCATAACAAATTCAAATTTTCTTTGTGTTAATTCATCTGGTATACTTGTCCCAAAGAATTCTTCCATAAATTTTTTATCTTTACTTTCCTTTGCAAGTAGCTCAAGTACTTCATTTGTATATAACCCTTTATATGTAAATCCAAACTCGTCATCCCATTCTTTTAATGTTTCTTCTGTAATTTCCGAAAATTGTTCGCCATTATTTTGCTTATTCATTTTGGCTAAGTGATCTGTTAGATCTTCTTCACTATTCTTACTTTTGTTTTTCAATTTTTTGAAAATTCTATTTTGAGAAATACCAAAATTTCTTGTTTTCATTCCAGTTTGGATTTTCATTAAATCTACTGCTAAATTAAAATAGTAATATTTTCCAGCTACTTCAAAGTTTCCATCACAATGTGATAAAGGATATCGATCACTAACAAAACATATTTTTGCATCAATTCCTTCTTCTCTCATTAACTCTGCACAAGCATCATTCATATCGGAACATATTGCCTCACCATCTCCGCGTTGTACCTTCTCTATATATTTTTATTTTATTCATATATTCTTGCATGGTACTTTTATCTGCATAAGCATATGCTTCTTTATAAGAATAAAATTGCCCCATTCTTCTATAAATATAATAAGCTTTCTTTTCTTGGGGCATCTTTCCGTTTTCCTTTTCATATTGCCTTATTTCCTCTTTTATTTTATCTGCATGTACTCTTTCATATTGATTCATATTAATTCCTTCCTATCTTATTTGACTATTGTTTATGTCTTTACTTATTCAATATATATTTTTTCATTAACAGTATCTACAAAGAATAGATTCCAATCCTATTTGTAAATCGATTAATCCAATTTTATAATGATAGTCCAAATCTCTTAAACTTTGTAAGATTGCTTTTAAGTCCTTTTCTTCAAAATACCTTGCTTGTGTTTTATATTTATTTACTAAAAATGTTTGATTTGGTTTTAAATTTAGAGTGGTTATAATGTCTTTATTTTGTTTTACAGCTAACTTAGTAAAATATAATTTTTTAAAATGGTTATATAAGGTAATTAATATTTTTTGTATTGGCTCTTTAGCATATAATAGATTTTTTAAAACTTGTAAGGCTTTATCTGTTTCTTTTTTTCCTAAACTATCTGTTAAATCAAATATTACACTTTCTAATTTTTTAATACATAAACTATCAATATCTTCTTTTTGAATGGTTCCATTTTCTCCTGCATATTCAATTAATTTTCTAATTTCATTAATCAATTCTTGCATATTGGTACCACAACATTCTATAAAAAATCTTAAGTTAGTATCTGATATATTTACTTTATATGCATGGCAAATTGCTTTCATTCTTTTTTCTATTTGGATTGGTTTTTGATATTCAAAATTACAAACTACACCTAATTTATCAATCGTTTTGTATAATGTTGTTTTATTATCAACATCTTCTTCAATAATTACCAAAACCACACTTTCTGCAATTAACCCGCTGTTTGTTTCTAGATATTCTGCTAATCGATCTCTTATTTTCCCAAGTTCTGCATTTTTTCGTTTACCTTCTTTTTTTAGTATCCTCGAATTTCTAGCAATGATTAATTTTTTTTCATATCCAAAAGCTGGTGTTTCAATATCAGATATAATTTCACTAATATTTGTATCATCTATTGGTATATAGTTAATTCCTTTGATACATTCACCAAATAAATGCTTTATTTTTTTTAATGCATTTTCTAATAAAAATAGTTCTTCTCCATATAAGATATAGATATTTTTCAAAATTCCTTGGTTTAATTCTTTTTCCAATTCTTCTATTTTTACCATAACTCCTCCACAATTTCTTAAATTCGTGAAATACTGCATAGCATTCTTCACATTTGTGTGTCAAAAGCCCTGCTTTTACTAATACACGCCTTTTTACAACTTTTGCGCAAATTTAGATGAGTGTGCATGACAAATCGCCATTGCCATACTATCTGTAATATCGTCTAATTTGGGTAATTTTTCTTCATTTAAAATCATTTTTACCATTCGTTGTACTTGAATTTTGTCTGCTCTTCCATAACCTGTAACTGCCTGTTTTACTTGAAGTGGTGTGTATTCATATATATTTAAATTATTTTGTCTTGCTGTTATTAAGATAACACCTCTTGCTTGTGCTACATTAATGGCTGTTTTGGCATTATTGTTAAAAAATAACTCTTCAATTGCCATAGCATCTGGTTTATATGTTTTAATAATATGATCTAATTCTTTATTAATCGTTTCCAATCTTAATGGAAATGATGTATGTGCTTCTGTTAATATTGCTCCAGAAGTTTCTAAATGAAATTTATTTCCTATATAATCTATAATACTATATCCTGTTATTGCAAATCCAGGATCAACGCCTAATATTCTCATGTTTTCTTTCCTTTCTCTAAAGTAATCTTGTTTGGTTTTCTTTCGAATTTCTGTTCACATTATATCATAAAATCTTTTAATTTCAACTATATTTTTATATGAAATATTTAGCCTAAAAAAATAAATTCCAGTTGCAAACAAAACTAGAATTTATTTTTTTGTTTAACTTATTTTTGTATGATTTTTTGATTTTCTTACTTCTCTAAATTATGATTGCTCATTTTTTCGTTGCAACTAGCTCTATATATTCCGTTTCAGATAGTTCTCCACTAACTTTTTTCACATTATATTCTACATCAAACTTTTTAAATTTATTTAGTATCTTTTCTTTATTCCCAATATTATTACTTTTCTTTTTGTTCAACCATTCTTCTGTTTTTTTCATTAGTTTATCACATGATATTCCAATATATTTTTCATATTGATTATATTCTTTTTTTATTTTTTGTATATACTTCTCAATAGCATTAGGTATATTTTTTGTATCAGCATCATGAATTCTAACTGTCGTTATAATTTTTCCTTCTTTTTTTAGAAGTTTGTACCATTTATCAATAACTAAATTTGAATCATTATCATTAAATCTAGTTAAAAAGGCATCTGTACATATTACATCAAAAAATTCATCATTATTGTAGTTAAGAATATCTTCATTAACACATTTTATGTTGACATTCTCTTTATTGGCATACCATTTACATGCAAATAATGGAGTTTCACACATATCTAATACATAAATATTTAGTTTAACTTTATTTTGTTTCATAATATATAAAACATATGCTAAAATACCATAATCTGCTGTTCCAGAGATTAAGATATTACTATTATCTTTATTGAATGCTTTACTAAATTGTGTAATATAAAATTCATTATGCCAAGTAGGACTAGCTACAACATTTAACATTCTATAATACTGCCATATTGAATGATACCAAACGCAATTATCATCACCATCACCATTTTTGCAATGATTGTTTGCAAAATCATATATCAAATTACAGCTTTCTTTTAAATTTTCTTTCAATTTTGTTTCAATTTTTTTTGTAAATTCCATAAAAGTCCTTTCTAATGATATCCTTACTTGGATTAATCCCTTTTACTCATAATAATTCTAAAAACTTCAGCTACACTCCAAGCTTGTGCTACTGCACCTTTTTGTAATTGTGGTTTTACAGAGTCATACATTTCTGATATGCTTCCAATACAACCATTTTCATTGATTTCTTTCTTAAATGTTTTGTTGGTTTTTTCTACAAATTTTTCTATCTTGTTTTCTAAAGTTTCTTTTTCTTCATTTTTTGCCTTATCTTTCATATTGACAAGTGCATTATAATATAGACCTAATAACCATACCCATGTAATTCCTTGATGATAACTTGTATCTCTTTTAAAACTATCTCCTTCATAAACTTCTACATAATTTTCTTCACCTTTTGCTAAGGTTTTTAGTCCATATGAATTTAATAATTTCTTTTCTACAACATTGATGATATTTTTTGCTATTTCTGAATCTGCATCTATTACAGGATATGTTAAACTTAAAGCAAATAATTGATTTGGTCTTATTTTACTATCTCCTAATACATCATAAAGACATTTTGTTTTTGGATTATAAAATTTTTCTTCAAATGCTTTTTTACATTTTTTTGCTAAGTCTTTATATTTCTTAATTTGTAATAAATCACCCATTCTTAGTGTTAGACTTGCCATAATCATATTGGCATTATACCACATGGCATTTATTTCAACTGCTTTTCCGTTTCTTGGTGTTACAGCTATATCACCTACTTTTGCATCCATCCAAGTATTTTGTGTATCATCTGTACCTGAAACGATTAAACCATCATTATCTAAATAAATATTATTGCCATCTACATTGTTGCCTTCTACATAATTTTTAATAATGTCTTCTAATTTTTTATATATATTTTCTTTAATAAATTTATAATCTTTTGTATATTCTAAGTATTTTTGAACTTGCTCAAATAGCAATAAAGAAGCATCTACACTATTATATAATGGTCTACTATCATATCCAGAATATCCATTAGGTACTAATCCATATTTCATATCTTTTACCATGGTAAGCAAAACTTCTCTTGCGATGTCAAATCTTCTTGTAACCAATAATAAACCTTCAAAGGCAATTAAAGAATCCCTTCCCCAATCTAAAAACCATGGATATCCTGCAATAATTGTATGTAATCCAAATTTTGGTCTATATACAATAAAATTATCTATTGCTTTTATATATGTTTTTATTAATTCATCTCGATTGCATTCTTTTTTTGTTTTATTTTCTTCGTCTGAGATAAGTCCTGTTCTTCTTATTTCTGTATCAATTCGATAAATCTCTTTTTCTAAGATTTCTTTAACATCTTTTTCTTCGATATTTTCTTCTAAAGAACACACAAATGAAATCTCTTTTTCTTCATTTGCTTTTATTTCAACTTCATAAACACCAGGTACCACATGATTTTCCTCTGGATAAAATCCTCTCTTTTCTTCTTCAATATAAAACATATGCTCAAAATCATCATTTTCATGAGGAATATAGGTTCCTTCTGATAAATTCATATAGATTGGTGTTTGTGATTTATCGTCTATTACCACTTTTAGTTTTGTACCTTTTGCTTGTTGCCTTACATAAAAGTGATGTCCTGTATTCATTGTGTGGAAGTCTCTAAAGTTCATAATTGGTGCTAAGGTTAATTTAGCTTTATATCTTCCATTTTTAATTTTATAATATACACCAACTGTATTCTCACCATATTCCATACAAATACTTTTTTCAATTTCTATTCCTTGTACTTTATATCTAAAAGTAGGGTAATAATCTTTTTCAAATTCTTCTTGATATTGATATCCATGAGAAATATATGATTCGCATATATTGGTATACAAATCATATTTTTTTCCTCTCACCTCAATAGATTCATCTAATTTTGACAATATAACATGTCTATTTGCTGGCGGATTTAATGGTGCTACTAATAAT
Source organism: uncultured Clostridia bacterium (assembly GCA_944387445.1). Classification (GTDB taxonomy): domain Bacteria; phylum Bacillota; class Clostridia; order TANB77; family CAG-508; genus CAG-269. Next base: position 12,198 of record CALXEX010000008.1, read on the forward strand.
CCATGATATTTTCTCGTATTTGCTCCAATAATTGTGGAAGAAGCAAATCCTCCAATCCCATTTGTGATTAACCATTCTTTTGTAATTCCTGTTTCTAAATCTAAACTTTCCTTTGTAAATTTCATAATATCCTCCGTATTTTTTTATTTTTTTGTATAACCGCTTTCATTTAATGTTCTCATCATTTCTTTTCTTATCTCTTCCTTCGTTTTTGTTCTTCTACCTCTACCTCTTGCACTTTTTGGTTTTGGCATTCTCATACCTTCATTTACATCTTGACTATTTGCTTTGTTGGCCTTTCTTCTCATATTTTCTTTTTCTGTTTTGATTCTTGCCTTTTCGTCTGCTTCTTTTATAGAAGCAATTCTGTCACTATATTTATTACTAAATTTACTTTTTCCTCTTACATGTTTTTCACGTGGTTTTTTGCCATTTTTATTTTTTCTTGCCATTGCTTTTTTCTTTTTATTGATTCGTTTTTCTTCTTGCAATTTTGTATTTAGCATTAAATATTGTGGATCATTTTGTTTATCTTGATATTTTAAATCGTCACAGATCAGTTCTATAATAGAAGACGCTACTAAGTTTGGATCATGTCTAACAAATTCACCATCTACCATAGATAAATTTCTTTGTAAAAATTTGATACCTTTTATTTTATCTACATCTTGCTCTACAATATCTTGTCCTTCTAAATTATACTTTTTGATAAATTCTGGTATAACTTCTCCTGTATCATAAATACAATAATCGATAATACCTTGTCCACAATGTTCTAATATTGCATTGATATGGTCTGCTACACTATAATTGTCTGTTTGACCTGGTTCTGTCATAATATTACTAATATATACTTTTATGGCTGTACTTTCTTTGATGGCTTTATTAACACCATTTACCAAAAGATTTGGTATGACATTTGTATATAAACTTCCTGGTCCGATAATAATACAATCTGCTGATTTTATTGCTTCTACCACACCTGGTGCTGGTTTACAATTTGATGGGCTAATCATAATCCTATTAATTTTTGTCAACTTTTCAGAAACTACTTCTGGTATTCTTGATCTTTCTTCTACAATATATCCATTTGCTAATTCTGCAGTAATTTTCATTTCATCTAATGTTACTGGTATAACTTTTCCAACCATATTAATAACTTCATTACTTTTGATAATAGAATCTTCAAAATTTCCATTAATTTCTTTCATAGCTAGAAAATATATATCTGAGAAATCTAGTCCTCTTAATTTTCCGCTTTGGAATTCATAATTGAATAATTTTTCTACTTGTTCATCTTTTTTAGCTAATGCAATAATACTGTCTTTTATATCATTTAATGGTAATGTTTGTAACTCTCTTCTAGAATTGCTAATAGCTTCTCCATAGTCTGATACTGTTACAATTGCTGTTAAGTTGCTTGTATAATTTTTTAATCCTGAAAGAACTGTATTTAATCCTGTTCCTCCACCAATTACTACGATATTTGGTCCTTTGTCATATACTGTCTTATTAAAAATTAATGAATTAAGATTTACATTCTTTTTATTTTCCATTCTCTCATCTGTTGATTCAATTAATACTTCTAATGTTCTTTTATTAATATATACCAATCCTACAACAATTGCGACAAAACCTACAACAAATATGGCAGTAACTTTTCCAACTTCTTGAAAAGATATTTCTTTCATAACTAATATCTCTGCTATCCCATAGCAACACAATATAATCCCTATTAAAATTAAGAATATCCATCTTTTCATTTTTGTACTTGATTTAAACCAATGCATAAAACCATTCATTTTAATTCTCTCCCATAATCTCAATCTCTAATTCTATCTTCTTATTAAATTTTTCTTCTACTTCGTGTTTTACATATTCAATTAATTCTAATATGTCTTTTGCAGTTGCATTTCCTTTGTTTATAATAAATCCAGCATGTTTACTAGAAACTTCTGCTCCTCCAATACCGTATCCTTTTAAACCTGCTTCATCAATTAATTTTGCTGTGATAAAATCTGTTCCTCTTTTAAATGTACTACCTGCACTTGGATATTCAATTGGTTGTTTTTCCTTTCTGTAATTTGCATATTCTTCCATTTTTTCTCTAATGTCTTTTTCTTCTCCCTTTTGAAATTCCATATGTACTTCTAATACAATATATGGCTTATCTTTTAACATACTTCTTCTATATTCAAAATGCATATCCTCATTTTCAAATTGATGAATATTTCCATCATAATCCATACAGGTAACTGTCGTGATAATATCTTTAAATTCTTTACCATGTGCTCCTGCATTCATTCTAACAGCTCCACCAATAGTTCCTGGTATGCCTGATAATTCTTCAAATCCAGTTATCGCATTTTTCAAAAGTAAATGTCCAAACACAGAGATTTTAACCCCAGCTCCCACAGTTGCAAAAATCTTTTTATCCAAATTCATCATTTCGATTTTATTGAATCGAATATTTAAGACAATTCCTTTTATTCCTCCATCTAACACTAATACATTGCTACCATTTCCTAATATGGTAATTGGTATAGAATTTTGCTTTGCAAATTTTAATATATGTCTTAAATCTTGTATATCATCGATTTTTATATAACATTCTGCAGGACCACCAACTTTAAAGGTTGTATGTTTTGACATTGGCTCATCAAACAATATGCTATCTTTTAAAATTCCTAATTGTAATATTTGTTTTTTTAATTCTTCTGTCATACACTTCCTCCTTCTATTGTTCTCTTGCATAGACATATAAAGGTTTTCCTGTTTCTGTTAATTTTTTAGTATAATTGATAACTTCTCCTGTTTCATAATTTACAATATATGCATCTTCTGAATTGGTAATACCCAAATTTTCTAATCCACCATTTTCATTTGATAAAAAATAATAATGACTATCATCACTATCTTTTCTATTAATTTCTTCTTCTCCTGAAGCCTTATTGTGATTCATATATTCTATTGTTTCTTCTAAATTGATATTTGCTTTTATTATTGTTTCTCCCGGATAATCTTCGTTTGTCAAATCTGCTTTTGTCTTTCTTTGCAGTACAGCATTTTGAACAATTCCCAATTCACTTACCATAGTATCTTCTTTAGATTCTTCTATTCCATTTACACCAATATGAATCGTTATACCTGCTAATATGAGTAACACAATCATTGTAATAACTAATGCCAACAAAGTAATTCCTTTTGCATTATTTATGACTTTTCTATTCGAATTTTTCATCGTTTTTCTCCTTTGTTAAATTCTTTATTACTATATCATTTTTTCAGCTCAATTACAAGTTTTATGCATAATTATTTTACTTACAAAATAAAGTTACGGTTCAGACCTTGTCCATTAAGGGGAACGGTATGGTGGATTTTTTAATGTTCGAATGCGACCGGAGTCGTTTTAGAAATTCTTATATTTAAGTCGTAAAGGGTCCTGTTTCCGGGTATCGTTACGATTTAAATATTAGAATTTCTTAAACGGGAATCGGAGGGTAGCCGAGAACTTTAAAAAATCCACCATACCGTTCCCCTTAATGGACAAGGTCTGAACTGTAACAAAATAAAAATAATTCTTAGGACTATTTTTGCCAAAAGTCTTTATTTTTTCCATATTTTATAGTATAATATATATAGTGTAAATTTGAAAAAGGAGGATTTATTTATGTGGCAATTTTGGTTAATTGCTTCTGGAATATTTTTTATTGCAGAAATTATAACAACTGGTTTTTTAGTATTTTGGCTAGGTATCGCAGGTTTAATTACCATGTGTGTTAGTTTCTTTACAGATAACTTAATGATTCAAGCGAGTGTCTTTGTCATTTTATCTGCTGTTTTAATTTTAGCTACCAAACCATTTGTTAGAAAATTTGTTAATAAAAAAGAAGATACAGAAAAAACAAATGCCTTTTCTATTATTGGAAAAACAGCCATTGTTATTAAAGATATTGATTCCATTAATGGTGTTGGTCAAATAAAAGTTAATGGCGAAGTATGGTCTGCAGAAGGCATAAATGGTTCTAATATAGAAAAAGGTACAAAAGTAGAAGTAAAAGAAATTGATGGTGTTAGGGCAATTGTTACACCAATTGAAAAATAATTTATTAATAATTTGTTTTTTATATTAATTTATAAATTAAAAATAAGGATGTTTAAAAGGAGGAAGTTTTATGATTTTTTTAGGAATACTACTTGTTATCATCTTAGTGATAGCATTTATGTCAATAAAAATCGTTAAACAATCTGAGGTATATATCATTGAAAGGTTAGGTAAATTCTACAAAGTAGCTGACGCTGGTCTTACAATCATTATTCCATTCTTTGATCATGTAAGAAGTGTTGTTAGCTTAAAACAACAAACAATGGATATTCCACCTCAAAGTGTTATTACAAAAGATAATGTTACAATTACAATTGATACAGTTGTGTTTTATCAAATAACAGACCCTGCAAAAGCAGTTTATGAAATTCAAAGTTTAAAGAAAGGTATTGAATATCTTGCTATTACAACAATTCGTGATATCATCGGTAAAATGGACTTAGATGAAACCTTTAGTTCAAGAGATGGTATTAATACAAAATTAAGAGCTGTACTTGATGAAGCAACTGACAGATGGGGATGTAAAATTGACCGTGTGGAAATTAAAGATATTGAACCACCAGCTGATGTTAGAGACGCCATGGAAAAAGAAATGAATGCAGAAAGAAATAAAAGAGCGTTAATTCTAGAAGCAGAAGCACAAAGACAATCTGCTATTACAATTGCAGAAGGTAAAAAACAAGCAGCAATCTTAGAAGCTGAAGCTGATAAAGAATCACAAATCAGAAGAGCTGTCGGTGAAGCACAAGCCATTAAAGAAGTTGCTGATGCAAAAGCTCAAGAAATTCAAAGAGTTTATGATGCAATCAAAAAATCTAACCCTGATGAAAAACTTGTTCAATTAAAATCATTAGAGGCTCTAGAAAAAGTTGCTGAAGGTGAAGCAAATAAAGTATTTATTCCATTTGAAGCAACAAGTGCTTTAGGTAGTTTAGGTGCTATTAAAGAAGTTATGACTGAAGACAAAAAACCTAAAACAACTAAAAAAGCTGAAGAGTAATAAACCCATATATTTACGAAAATAATTTTATTAATACATATAGTAAATATACCGTAACTAAAAAATCCAGTTTCAAAACTGGATTTTTTATTGTATCAAAAACATCATCTTTCATCTGGCTACATAATTTTTATATATCATTAATAAAATTTTTCTATAATATTTTTTAATTTGATGTCCATCTAAACATTCGGATATCATTATATTTACTAACCACTTCTTTATATTTATCATATTCTTCTTCCCACAATTCATCTGGTACTTTATCAAAAGCCTTAAATATTTTTTCTGCTTCTGATAAATAGATTACTTGCTCCTGTGGTGTCATTTTTTCATATTGTTTTGCAAACATATATAATTTATCTAACATTTGATTTGCTTCAATAAATCCCCAAAAGTCTTTTACTTTCATTCCAAACATCTTTATTTGGATAACTGCATATGCAATAAGAGCAAATATGATAAGTACTAGAACGTATATTACTATGAGTATTGCTGTCATAATTATTACCACCTTTTAATTTGCTTTCGTACTTAACCATTATATCATATATGTATTAATTTTGTAAATACCTTCTTATTGTTTCCCTCCTCCTCGTCTATTCATTGATATACCATTCGCATGAAAGCATTCCTTTCGTTTTTGTTGATATTAAAGCAAAAATATGCTATAATAAATATAGTGACCACCAATGTGTGAGTCGCAAATAATTAAAGAAAGGGCCAGTGCAAGAGGTAACACTGGCAAAGGGGTTAAAAAAATGAAAAGAAAATGTTTCTTCGGTATTCGGAAAGATCTGATTAACGAAACAAAATCGGCCTTGAGAAGAAAGGCCGAGAGAGAAAAAAAGGTCGAAGAGCCGGCGACGGCCGAACAGGCCGAGGAAATGGCAAAGGATGCCGAAATCCTCGCTTTTCTGGAATTGTTCCAGAAACAGGATTCTCCTTTGGACCTGACGGTCTATGTAGGAGTCAGAAAAGGACTCCTGCATTTGGAGAGCATCCTGCCGTTACCGGCAGGCGTCCGTTATGACGTTGCCTCCTTAAATCTCATCTCGGCTGAAAAAAGAGCTGAGATAGAAGAAGAGCTGAAAGGTAATAAAGATATTATCTGCTTCAGCTCTAAGGAAGAGGCAGTCAAAGCGATGACCACCATTTAACCCTACAACCGGGAGGGCTGTCTCTTACTTGATGACAGCCCTCCCGGTTATTGTTTATTTATGATATGTTCTATTTTTTACTGCTTCCACCAATCCCACAAATAATGGAGCTGGTCTATTTGGTCTTGATTTTAATTCTGGATGGAATTGTCCTCCAATAAAGTATGGATGTTCTGGTATTTCCACCATTTCTACCAATAATCCATCTGGTGAAGTTCCAGATACTTTTAATCCTGCTTGTTCTAATCTTTCTCTATAATCATTATTATATTCAAATCTATGTCTATGTCTTTCTGAAATTTCGGTTGTTCCATACAATTTATGTGCTAGAGTTCCTTCTTTTATCGTACATGGATATGCACCTAATCTCATGGTTCCACCTTTTTTATGAACATTTTTTTGTTCTTCCATAATATGAATCACTTGATTTTGTGTTTCTTTATTAAATTCTTCTGAATCTGCATCTTCAATTCCTAAAACATCTCTTGCAAATTCTACCACAGCCATTTGCATTCCTAAACAGATTCCTAAGAATGGAATATTGTTTTCTCTTACATATTTTACAGTTTCTATCATTCCATCAATTCCTCTATCACCAAATCCACCAGGAATGACTACACCTTCAATGCCTTTTAATTGTTCTTCTATATTTTCTTTGGTTATTTTTTCAGAATCAATTAATTTTACTTTAACTTTTACATGATTTACAAAGCCAGCATGATATAGACTTTCGATAACAGAAATATAAGAATCTTCTAATTTCACATATTTACCTACTAAACCTATGGTAACAATTTTATTTTCATCTATCTTTCTGATATTTTCAATCATCTCTTCCCATTTTGTGTTATCTGGAATATATTTTTCTAAATGTAAATGATTGCATACTTCTCTTGCCAATCCTTCTTCTTCTAGCATTAATGGTACTGCATAAAGACAATCTGCTGTTTTATTTTGAATAACACTTGATTTTCTTACATTACAAAATAGAGATAATTTTTCTCTTATATTGTCTGGAATATCTTGTTCTGTTCTACAAACCAAAATATCTGGTTTAATACCTAAACTTTGTAATTCTTTTACAGAGTGTTGTGTTGGTTTTGATTTAATCTCATTAGAACCAAATATATATGGTAATAATGTTACATGAATATAGACAACATCTTCTTTATTTTTTTCTAGTCCAACTTGTCTAATCGCTTCTATAATAGAAAGTCCTTCTATATCTCCTACTGTTCCACCAACCTCTGTTATGACAATATCTGTATCTGTATCTTCAAAGCCATAAATCTTTTCTTTGATTTCATTTGTAATATGAGGAATGACTTGTACAGTTTTCCCAAGATAATCTCCTCTTCTTTCTTTTTCTATAACACTTTGATAAATTTTTCCCATGGTAACACTTGAATTATGTGTTAAATTTTCATCAATAAATCTTTCATAATGTCCTAAATCTAAATCTGTTTCTGCTCCATCATCTGTTACAAAAACTTCTCCATGTTCATATGGATTCATTGTTCCTGGGTCCACATTAATATATGGATCAAATTTTTGAATCGTTACTTTATATCCTCTATTCTTTAGTAATCTACCTAATGATGCAGCTGTAATTCCTTTTCCTAATCCTGATACAACACCACCTGTGACAAAAATATACTTTGTGTTCATTTCATACCCCTTTCTAAAAAAATAACTGAATTTTAATTTATCGGAAATATACTTTTTAATAAATTTGTTAACACGAAAAATTGCTTTAGAATTTTTTTTGTGCAACACCTTTAATTTTAAAGAAACATTTCATTTTCTTTAAAATTAAAAAAAGATTAAAAAAATCCCCCTCAAAATCGGTTTTTTTTTAATCTATTACTATTTTAGCACGTATTTAGATAAAATACAACTATTTTTTCAATTTTTCTTTATAAAATGTCGCACAGACAAACGAACTCTATGTGACATTCAATTTTTCTTTGCAATTAATGCTTTTATCTTAATGCCTTGTTCTGAAAACATCTTTTCATGTTCTGTTTCTATATTTTTTTCAAATATTGGTTCTGCATGTAAGTCATATGTTTTCTTTAATACTTCAAAGCCAGCTTCCTCAAGATATAATAAACTAGAATGGAATAAATCATCATCATCTGTCTTAAAATAAATTTCTCCATTTTCTTTTAAAAATACTTTATACTTTTCTAACTGCCTTGTATGGGTTAATCTCTTTTTTCTATGTTTTCCCTTTGGCCAAGGATTACAAAAATTAATATAGATTCTTTCAATTTCATCTTGTTCTTCTAAGATTAACAAAATTCTTTCTATATCAAATCTTGTTAAAACAATATTTTTTGGTTCTATATGTTTTTCTTTGTATTTTGCTTCTACATTTCGTTTAGCTAAACCTAACATGGCATCTACTAAATCAATTGCTATATAATTGATATCTAGATTCTCTGATGCCAATTCTGATATGAATTGCCCTTTTCCACAACCTAATTCTAAATGAATGGGATGATGATTTCCAAAATATTCTTTCCATTTTCCCTTCATTTCTTCTGGATTGTCTATATAAAAAGGACTTGCTTCTAGTTCTGGTCTTGCCCATTTTTTATATCGAATTCTCATTTTTTACTCCTTATTTTGTTTATTAAAAACATTTTCAAACAGACTTTGATTGTTTGTTGTTTATTTTACACTAAAAATAAATAAAAATCAAGAAAAAATTTGAGGATAAGAGCCTCATAGCCCTTATCCTTTTTTTCAGAGGATTTTTGTGACTTCATTTTTGAAGTCAGAAATATCCTCTATTTTTCTTGCGGGGATGTATTCTACATCCTCTCTCACCTTTTCCAGGAGGTCTTCTGGCGAAGGTATCCCGCCGGTAAGTTCGAGTTCCTTCGCTACGATTTCGACAAAATCACCGATATACATATCGATGATCTTGTCTTCATCGTCAATCACGTCACTCAACTTGCCGAAGCAAGTGATGTGAAGTGATTGTACCTTTTTGGTTACGGAAAACCCACCTTTGGGTTTTCCGACAAAAAGGTTTAAATCAACGTCTCCGGAAGGCCCCCTTCTTTTCTTTACTAAGAAGGGGTATTGCCTCCCTTTGACCTGATACCGTGCTATCATTGTGCGGACGTCTTTGTCCGCCAACAGCACGTAAAATAGGTCTTCAGCTACTGGTGCTGTTCCCAGTAGCCAATGTACTCTTATAATGTCGTGAGAGTTGTCTAATTCAACTCCCACAACAGTGTTGTGTTTATCAGAAAAGCCATAAGTGGCCTTTCCTGACATTTTTATTTCTTTAAATTTTCTCATTTTTTTCCTCCTTTTTTAAGGTGGTGAAAAGAATAATTGTAGTAGATTAATTCCTTGAGATATATCGTTTCACCCAATTTATTAATCTCAATTATCTTTTCAATGTCAATGTGCAACCGGGTTTCCCCATATACTTATATTTTATCACAAAATTTAATTTTAGTCAATTTTTACTTATAAAGGTATGTTCTTTTAAATCAATACTATGGTATAATTAATAATTAAACATTTCTATTACTTGATAAATTTATCATTTTTAAATCATCGCTCTCTTTATATATAATTGAATTAATAAAATATATAGTATATACTTTAAAAAAAGGAGAGTTTTATGGAACTTAGATATATCATAAAAAAAGAAGATAAAAAAAACTATGAAACTATACACGCAATTATAAGAAATACCTTACAAATTTCTAATCGCTTATTAACCAAACTTATTAAAAACAATTGCATTACTTTAAATGGTTCTATTTGTGATACAAGAAATTCTTTTGAAACCAATGATATTTTAAAGATTAATTTAGCTTACCCTGAAGATAATTCCAATATTGTTCCTACAAAAATGAACTTAAACATCATTTATGAAGATGACTGGTTATTAATTGTTAATAAACCTGCAGGTATAGCGATTCATCCATCTATTTTGCATTATGCTGATTCTTTATCAAATGGAATAAAATTCTATTTTGATTCTATTGGATTGCAAAAGAAAATCAGACCAGTAAATCGATTAGATTTTAATACATCACGGATTGGTTATTTTTGCAAAATGTGCCTACATACAAGAAGTATTTAGTCAACAAATGCGTGAAAATATTTTTCAAAAAGAATATCTTTGCATTGTTGAGAGAATTTTAGATAAAAAATCTGGAATCATTGACTTACCAATTGGCAGAAAACCTGGTAGTATTATTGAAAGATGTGTAAATTCTGATGGTCAACCTTCTAGAACAATTTATGAAGTTATAAAAGAATTTCAATACCAATCTTCAAAATTTGCCTTTCCAAATAGTATACAAGATTATTCTGTAATTCAATGCACATTAGAAACTGGTAGAACACATCAAATACGTGTCCATTTTAGTTATATTGGTCATCCTCTATTAGGAGATACCTTGTATGGAAAACCTTCTACTCTTATTTCCAGACAAGCTTTACATAGTTATCAGATTTCCTTTATTCATCCAATTACAAAAAAAGAACAATGTTTTACTTGTCCTTTACCAAATGATATGAATGATGTATTATCAAAAAAAAAGAGTAAATCTGTAAGCCGGGTTCTGTCGTTTAAAATAGTCATTTATCTAGGATATATATTGCTATATACCTCAAGCCACGCAAGTCGAGAAGGCGCCAGAGCTGGCTTAATCTTCTCTTTAAGGTGTTGCTCCTGATGGGGTTTACACAAACACAATATGTCACCATATTGCTGGTGAGCTCTTACCTCGCCTTTTCACCCTTACCAAAATATTGGCGGTTATTTTCTGTTGCACTTTCCTTAGGGTCGCCCCCACTAGACGTTATCTAGCATCATTGCTCTTATGGAGCCCGGACTTTCCTCTCGTAATTCCTTTCGGAGATTTACCAGCGACTATTCAATTTACTCTATTTGTTATTATATCATAAATTATTTATTTCTTCTAGTAAGTTTTTATATTTTATTAAAAATACAGAACGATTTTGTGTATCTACTGCATTTTTTAGTTCATTTAGCATGACATATCCTTTATTAATACTTGTTTGCTTGCTTGTATCTATTTGCGTATTTGTTAATAAGGTAGCATATATATTAATGGCATCTACTAAATTTGTATTCATTCCTGCCCAATCACCACTATCTAGTTTGGCATATCCTTTAAAAACATTTAATTTCGTTTCTACTACTGTTTTATATAATGGATCATCAACAACTGCTTGTGCAAATTTTGGTATATATTCATATATTTTTACTAAATTATCTAAAACCAATTGTTTATTTTCTTCTTCTAAACTGACTGTCAGATTATCCAACTCTTTATTAAAATTTAGTATATCTTCTTGTGAAACATGTAAGCGATATAAATCTAATGTAATGGTAGATATCGATGTATACATTAATTCTGATTCATTTTTACAAGAGTTCCAATCGATATCTCTATTGGTTGTTAGAATTCCTGATGCCTTCATCTCATAATTTTCATTTGTATTTTCGGTCTGTGCTTGATTGCTATCATCTTGGGTAGAAGTACTGTCTGAACCAGAACTTGTATTGGAATCAGAACTAGAACCAGAAGCATCTGTTCCTCCTGAAGAGCCTCCACCTGTATTTTGTGCTGACCTTGATTCTTCTATTTTTGTTGTATATATTTGATAATTTCTAGTTTCTATATGATTCATATTGTTGAATAAGTCTACTAATTTTGTATCTAAATATCGAATCTCTGCTATTGCCTTTTCTTTCTCATCTTGTTCATCATTCTGCGTTGCGCTTGTGTAAACAGTTAGTGCCAATACAACTAATACAATTAACAATACTATATATGAAATAATTTTAAATTTCTTCAAAAAAATCCCTCCATTATATTTTGCTATTCTGTAGAAAAATTTGTTTACTTCATTTCTTTTTTTATATATGCTTTTCTTAGTATTGACATTTTTTAACGCATTTATTCTTGCATAAAAGTGAAAATATTTTTCATAATAGATAGTATAAACATTTTTTATGGAGATTATTATGTATGTAACTGTTAATTTGTATAGTGAAAAAAAAGGAGAATTAAATAAATTTTTAAGTAAATTTTATAATACCAATCTTGAAATCTATCAGGATTTTACTTGGGAAAAAAAATATGCCAATCCTATTGAATTGGCTGAAATTGTAGGCGTATTTTTAGATAATATGGAAGATTATGTGATCCATATGTGGGTTTGTCTTGATAAAAATGTATATATCAATATTAATGAGCAAAACGGTAATGAAATCATCAAATATTTATATGAACGATTTCCCTATTAGAAGACACTATTTTTCCATGATAATGGTTACTGGTCCATCATTGATTAATTGAACTTGCATATTTGCTCCAAATATGCCTTTTTCTACCTTGATATCATTTTTGGCACATTCTTCACAAAAATATTCATACAATGCATTTGCTTTGTCTGGTTTTGCAGACTCTGTGAAAGAAGGTCGATTTCCTCCAGAGCAATCTGCATATAAGGTAAATTGTGAAACGATTAATAATTCTCCATTCACATCTTTTAAAGCTAAATTCATTTTAGCATTTTCATCTGAAAAGACTCTTAATTTACACAATTTTTTTACTAGGTAATCTGCATTTTCTTTTGTATCTTCATGTGTAACACCTAGCAATACTAAAAAGCCCTTTCCGATTTTTCCAACACATTTTCCTTCTACGGTTACTTCTGCTTCTTTTACTCTTTGTACAACTATTTTCATATGATCACCAACTATTTCTTTTATATTTTTATTGTCCGATGTTTTTCAATTCTTCCTCTGTGATATTTTGTGCATCTGGGTTAATTTCCACCTCTGTTGTTTTTTCCAAATTTGTTTGTGCTTCTTCATCCATTCTTTCATGTTCAGTATTTTCTGCTCCAGAGGTTTGTTCTTGAACTTGTGGATTTTCGATTACTTCTACTTTTTGAACATTTTCGGTTTCTTGTTTTGCTCCACATTCTGGACAGAACTTCATCGTTTTATTAATTTCTTTAAAACATTTTTGACATACTTTTTTATCTTTTAAATCTAAGCACTGGTGTCTGATTTCTTCGATTTCATTACTTAAATCGTCAATTTTCTTGCATTCTTCTAATAAATCATTTGCTGAAATATCTTCTTTTTGTACATGCTTTTCATATACTTTTTTTCCAATCTCTTCATAAATATCTTCTATTTTAGATTTCAATTCTCCCATTTTAAATTTCAACTTTGTTTCCTTTGCAAGTTTCCCTGTTTTATCTGCTGTTACTTTATATGCTTCTGTTGCTTTTTTTCCTAATTTATCAAAAAAATCCATTTACAACATTCCTTTCAATATACCTTCTTACATCTTATTATTTCCTTTATATATTATCTTATTCACTTTTTTTCTCTCTTGTCATTAAATTATTAACTGCTTCTTTTGGATCTAGTTTTTCATAAATTACTTGATATACTGTTTCCACAATTGGCATATATACATTATGTATTTTTCCTAATTCATAAGCCACTTCTATATTATCTATACTTTCAATTACCATTCCTACTTCTTGTTTTGCTTCTTCTAATGTTTTCCCTTGTCCAATTAGTTTTCCTGCTTTACGATTTCTACTATGTTCACTTAAACAAGTTACAATTAGGTCTCCTAAACCACTTAGTCCATAAAATGTATCTTTTTCTCCTCCTAATGCCACACCTAATCTTGTTAATTCTCCTAATCCTCTTGTGATAAGTGCTGCAAATGTGTTATCGCCAAGTCCAATTCCACTTGCAACCCCTGCGCAAAAAGCTATGATATTTTTTAGGGCTCCACCTAATTCAACACCTTTGACATCTCTTGATGTATAAATTCTCATTTCTGGGCACATAAATGTGTCTTGTATCATATTTAAGATTTCTTGATCTTTAGAAGCAATCACCAATACAGTTGGAATTGCAATGGAAACTTCTTCTGCATGACTTGGTCCAGATAATACACCTAATCGAATTCCTGGTAATTCCTCTTCTAATACTTCATCTAATGTTTTTAAGGAGTCTTTCTCAAATCCCTTTGAGCAGATAATAACTGGTTTTTCTCCAACATATTGTTTATATTGTTTAAATACATCTCTTGTAAATTTTGATGGCGTTACATGTAAAATAAATTCTGCATCTTTGATAACGTCTTCAAAATTTGTAAAACATTCTATATGTTCAGGTAATTCTACCTTTGGTAAGAATTTACATCTTTTTTCTTTATTAATCAACTCTTTTTCTTCTTCTGAAAAAGACCATATTTTTACATAATTTCCTCTTCTTGCAAGGTGAGTTGCCAATGCCACGCCCCAACTTCCACTTCCTATGATTGCTATATTTTTCACTTCTTATTCATTCCTTCCTTTTTTACGTATTTATTTATTCTTTTGTTTATATTTTAAATCTGATTGCATTTTTTCAATCTGTATTTGATAAACTATTTTTTAAAACTAATTCTATTTTCTTTTCCAGCCATAATTCTTTTTATATTGCTTCTATGATTAAATAATACAATGACAGCTAAGATAATACTATAGATTAAATATCCGCTTCCTTGTGTAACTATATAATGATCTGTTATGAATAATGTTAATACTGGGAATAGGACTGCTGCTGAGCAAGATCCTAAAGATACCATTCTTGTTAGAGCAATCAATAATACACCAAATACAAGACAAATTAATCCAATTTGCCAGTTACTCATAATTAAAATTCCTAAAGAAGTTGCTACACCTTTTCCACCTTTAAATCCAAAAAATATTGGAAATGTATGTCCAAGTACAACTGCAATTCCTGCTATTTGAACAAGTAATGATTGATTTTCTATTCTAAATGCCCAACCAATGAATATCGCTATTAAAATCGCTACAACACCTTTTAAAACATCACAGATTAAGGTTAATGCTGCCGCTTTTTTTCCTACAGAACGAAGCATATTAGTCGTTCCTGCGTTTCCGCTTCCCTTTTCTCTTACATCAAATCCAGCCATTTTTTTACTTAAAATAACTGAAAAATTAACACTTCCTATTAAATAGGCAATTACTGCTGTTATGACATTAAATACCATATTTTACCTCCTCTATTTTATATTTCTTTTTACTTTGTTTACATTTTTTTCTTTAATGATAAATCTAGTTGAAAAGAATTGTATTTTTAGCTATTATTTTTCGAACTTTTCTCTTACAATAATTCTAACAGGTGTTCCCTCTAAGCCAAATTCTTTTCTAAATTGATTTACCAAATATCTTTCATAAGAAAAATGGAATAATTGCTTATCATTTACAAAAATAACAAATGTTGGTGGCTTTGTTGAAGCTTGTGTTCCATATAATATTTTTAGTCGTTTTCCTTTATCTGTTGGTGGTTGCACAATAGCAATCGCCTCATTGATAACTTGATTTAAAACAGAAGTTGACACCCTCATACTATTTTGTTCATTAACATGATTAATCATATCAAATAATTTATTGACTCTTTGTCCTGTTTTTGCTGATATGAATATAATTGGTGCATAAGATAAATAGGATAATTTATTGTAGATTTCTTTTTTATAGTTTTCTAATGTTCCTGTTTCTTTTTCATATTCATCCCATTTATTAACCACAATAATAATTCCTTTACCTGCTTCATGTGCCTCTCCTGCAATTTTTGCATCTTGGTCTGTAACACCTTCTAAGGCATCAATCATCATTAAACAGACATCTGCTCTTTCTATGGCTAATAATGTTCTCATGATACTGAATTTTTCTATTGATTCTTTTACCTTGCTCTTTTTTCGAATTCCTGCTGTATCAATCAAAATATATTTTCCTTTTTCATTTTCAAATCTAGAATCAATGGCATCTCTTGTTGTCCCTGCTATATCACTTACAATGGTTCTATTTTCTCCTAATATTTTGTTAATCAAAGAAGATTTTCCTACATTTGGTTTTCCGATAACCGCTACTTTGATAATATCTTCTTCATCTTCATCTTGCGTTTTTTCTGGAAAACTTTCATAGATTTTATCTAAAACATCTCCAATTCCTATGGCATTACTTGCAGATATTGGATAAGGGTCTCCTAATCCTAGATTATAAAATTCATAAATTTCTTCTCTATCTTTTTCAAAATTATCTGCTTTATTGCAAACTAATACAATTGGTTTTCCAGATTTTTTTAGCATAACAGCAATTTCTTGGTCTGCAGGCGTAATTCCTTGTTTAATATCTGTTAAGAAGATAATAACATCTGCCATTGCGATTGCTAAATTGGCTTGTTCTCTCATTTGTGATAAAATAATATCTTCTGAATCTGGTTCTATTCCCGCTGTATCAATTAATGTAAAGTTTCTTCCTCTCCAATTGGTATCTGCATAAATTCTATCTCTCGTTACACCTGGTGTATCTTGTACAATAGATACTCTGCTTCCTACTAAATAATTGAAAAAAGTTGATTTTCCCACATTGGGTTTTCCGATAATTGCAACTATTGGTTTTGACATTTTCTAATCTCCATTTCTTAAATATATGTTATAGTATATCATACTTTTTATAGAAATAACAAGAAAATTTAACTTTAAGTTTCAGTATTTTTGCAAGGGAGGTGCTTATATTATTTTTTTTCATTATTTCCTCGGCTTGCTACATAGATTATAAATTCTAAATTTTAAATAAACGAGCCTCTCGCTGTTCGCGCTTCCTCATTTATTTAAAATCAAGAATTTATACATCTATTCCACGGCACATTCGTCAATAAATTCAAAAAAATAATATAAGCACCTCCCTTGCAAAAATACTGAAACTTAAAAAATAATAATCACAAAACTTTTTCTCTAATTTCTTCTATTTGTTTATTGATATCTTTTATAAATGCTTCATCTTTTTCAATCAGCGCATTATTTAATGTATATTGTTCTTTTACTTTTAATATTCTAGTAACACTTTTATTGATTCTTTTCATTTTTATTTTATCCTCTTTTGCTAATTGAATTATCTTATCAATAACTCCAATATCGTTATCATATTTAAATATAATCATGTCATTACAAGCCAAGAATGCTTTTTTTACTGCATTATTTCTACCATAACGTATTCTAACCCCTTTCATTCTGACATCATCTGTAATAACCAATCCATTATATCGATATTTTTTTCTAATATATTTTGTAATAAATCGTCTTGACATAGATGCTGGCAGTTTTCCTGTTACTTTAGCTATTTTTAAATGTCCTATCAATATTCCATCCACTTTATGTTCCATTGCTTTTTTAAATGGTTGCATGTCTTCTTTTTCTAATGTTTCTATTTCTTCATCTATTTTAGGAAGACGAAAATGAGAATCTGTTTTGGTAGCACCATGTCCTGGAAAATGTTTTGCAATAGATATAATCCCCTTTTCTTGTAGAGCCTGTATATATTCTAAGCCGTATTTGGACACTTCTTCTATATTTTCACTAAATGCTCTATCTCCAATGGCATGATCATCACTAAATCTTTTTATATCTAAAACAGGAGCAAAATCCATATTCACACCTAGCTTGTGTAAAATTTCTCCTGTAATTTTTCCTGAAAGCTTTACAAAATCTTCTTCTCCGCTCTTTTTTACCAATTTATTTGCTGATGGAAGATTTTTAAATTCTTTAGGAGTTCGATTCACTCTACCACCCTCTTGATCAATTGAAATGAAAATAGGCACTTTATTCTTTTGATTGAGTGCTTTTATTTTATTGACAATCTCTATCATTTCTTCATAATTTTGATGATAGTTTCTTTTATATAATAAAACGCCTCCAACTTTGTATTTTTCTATAATTTCTTCTAAATTTTTTATGGATGTTTCCGTATTTAAGCCAATGATAATCATCTGTCCAATTTTTTCTTCTAAACTTAATTCTTTTATATTATATTTCATAGGCATCTTCCTTTTTTTATTGTATAGGAAAATCAGCTTCTATCTTGACCATATATAAACTTTTTCCTTATACAATAAGGTTAAACTTCTTATATTTGTGATGTACTGCGTAGAAGTCTTCACATCTCTGTGTGTCGAAATCTTTGATTTCGTTAACGCACGTTTTCCTTATTATATAATTAAAAAATCATTTTATCAATAGATTTTTACGTTTAGAAAGTACTAGATTTGTGTATCAAAATGTGGTATGATATATAACATAACTGTGTTCAGACAATTCTGAACAATATCGGATAACAAGGGAGTGACCAATTATGGCATTTGATGGAATTGTAACCAAAGCAATTACCTCTGAATTACAACAAATAATCGGTGGCAGAATTGACAAAGTTTATGAACCAACTAAAAATGATATTATTTTAGGCTTTTACTTAAATGGTGTCAATTATGCATTACATATTTGTACAAATGCACAAAATTATCGTTTACACTTAACAACACATGCAAAACCAAATCCTAAAAATGCATTAAATTTTTGTATGTTACTAAGAAAACATTTAATTGGATTACGTATAAAAAATGTAATTTCTGTAAATTTAGAAAGAGTTATTACCATTGAATTTGAAGGTTTTGATGATATAGATGATATTATTACAAAAAAATTAATCATAGAACTAATGGGTAGACATTGTAATGTCATTTTGATTGATGAAAATAATATGATTGTTGATAGCTTAAGACATATTTCTTCTGATAATGAACTAACCAGAGAAATTATTCCACATGTGAAATACATGTATCCTTCTACAAATAAATTGAATTTTCTGGTGGTAAGTGATTATCAAGATTTTAAAGCAAAATTAAATCTAAATTTTGATGCGAGCCATATTTCTGATTTACCTTTACAAATTTCTAATGTATTTAATGGCATTAGTAAAAGCTTTATTATCCATATCATTGATACACAACACTTAAATACTTTATCCAAAATAGATGATACAAGCTTAGAAGCCATTTATACAAATATGAAACATATTATTGATGCAACAGATTCTTTGCAGTTAGGATTTGATACAATAAAAGATGATAAAGGAAATGTAAAAGACTATGCCCTATGTATAAAAGATTCTTCTGAACCTTTTTGTCTTAACTTTTTCATTGATGATTATTATTTTCATAAGGAAACATCTGAAGAATTTAAAGTATATAGAAATAGTATTTCAAAATTGATTTTAGATACATTAAAAAAATATAATAAAAGATTATACAACATTAATGAAAAATTAGAAGAATGTGACCAAATGGATACTTACAAATTATATGGCGAACTTATCACAGCCAATTTGTATAGAATAAAAAATGAAAATACAGATACTGTATCTTTAGAAAATTATTATGACAATAATAAAGTAATTACCATTCCTTTAGATAAACGTTATTCTCCTAGTCATAATGCCAAACTTTTTTTTAAAAAATATAACAAATTAAAAAATGCTTTGCTAATTGTTGGAGAACAAAAAGAAGAAACTATGAAAGATTTAGACTATATAGAAAGTGTTATTTATGAGCTAGAAGCTTGTTCTACCATAGAAGATATTAGTAATGTTTTTGAAGAAATTTCTGAAAGCTCTGTCTTTAAAGAAAAAACTGAAAAATATAAAGAAAAGAAAAATCCAAAGGTAAAAAAATCTAAATTAACTAAAAATAAATATGTACATTTTAATCCAATCAAATACAAAATTGGAGATTATACCTTTTTGGTTGGTCGAAATAATATGGAAAATGACTATCTAACTTTAAAATATGCTAAAAAAACAGATTTATGGTTTCATACCAAAGACGTCCATGGAAGTCATTGTATTTTAGTATTAAACGGCTCTCCTATTCCTGAAAACGATATTTTAATAAAATGCGCCGAAATTACGGCTTATCATAGTAAAGCAAAAAATTCTTCTAATGTTCCTGTGGATATTTGTGAAGTAAAATATGTAAAAAAACCAAATGGTGCTAAACCTGGTATGGTTATTTATAAAAATAATAGAACCATTCATGTAACACCAAAAAATGAATTCTAAAGATTTTGAGGGATTTTAGGACGGACTCATTTTTCCCTTTTTAAAATCTTATATATACAAAAATATAGAATATAAAAGTCATTACACGATTTTGTATAAGCTAAATTTTCATAGAAATTCTACAAGAAAAACGCGAGCCTCTTTCATTGTTGCTTAAGACTATAAGCAAAATGAACATCCCTCACGTTTTTCTTTATAATTTCTATATTCAAATTTAGATACGCAAAATCGCTTCATTTTTTTATATTCTATATTTTTTCTTACTAATTTTATTAAGGGAAAAATGAGTCCGTCCTGAAATCACAAAAAGGTTGCCATTTTAACATGTCCTTTGGCAACCTCTTTTTGTTTACTACCAGAAAATTAATAATGTAACAACTGTTGCTAATACTACTTGAGAAGTAGTCATACCTTCAGGAAGAATTTGTATCTCCTCTCCTTCTGGCTTTTCATCTAGTACACTAACTGTATAATATGCAACATCTTCTAGCTTAAATAAAATTTCAAAATTTTGCGTTTCTTCTGGTTGTAATTCATTTACATTTATAATCTTTTTTCCTAAATACACATCTCTCTCAGAATAAAAATCAAATTCTAAGTATTTATTGCTAATATTATTTGTTTCTGAATTTGTAATTAATCCCCTTATTCTCCCATTAACAAGTGTTGCTTCTGCTTGATATACATTAACTTGCGATACATTGTCTCTTCTTTCTATTGGTTCATATGTTGAATTTAAAGCAACATTAATTAAAAAATCAGAAAATATGATAAACAGTACTACCCATAAGGCATACATGAATAATGTTTTCAATCTTTTCATTGTTTCTTCTCCATTTCTTTACAATCTATACTAATTATACCAAAAGTCTACATAATTTTCAACCCACTTCAATTTCTTTTTCTAAATATACAGAATAAATATAGGTTTTACTTACTTTTCTTTGTAAACTTTCTTCTAATGCTCTTTTGTATAATTCTAATTGTGTGATATATTTTTCTATTAATTCACTTTCTTTTCCTGTTTCCACATAATCTGTCTTGTAATCTACTAAAATGATTTCATCATTTTGATTGATATAATACAAATCGATGATTCCCTGTACCAGAATCTCCTCTTCCAATTCTTCTTCACCATAAATTTCTTTTGCTGGTATATTGATAAAAAATGGTCTTTCTTTATATACTTTTTTGGCAGTTTTTAATGCTTTCCAAATCGCTGATTTCGTAAATGCTAATATCTTATATGGATTGATCGCTTTAGCTTCTTTTTCTGTTATCATTTTTCTTTTTTCAAGATCTTGTATTAACATTTTTATACTTTCTAAAGTATAGTCTTTTGTTTCATCTAATCTTTGCATACATAAATGAATTAAAGTTCCTTTTTGTGCAGGACTGATAACCTCTTCTATATCTTCTCTTAGAAAGTTTGGCTTATGAAAAGTCAATTGATTTTCTGCTTTATTTTCTGCTTTATTTTCTATTTTTATTTCACTTTTGCTTTTTATCTCATTGTTCAATTGGTTTTGTTTTTTGGTTTCTATCTCATTGTTCAATTGATTTTGTTTTATTTTTGTAACAGATGTCATCGTTGGAATTGTTGTAGCCAATTGATGAGGATAGGTATATTCCAAGACTGTATTTAGCTTTCCAAAAGTTTCTTTTTCAATTTTTACCTTTTCTAATTGTTCTTTTATATCTACCACTTCTTCTTTTGGTTTTGCAAAAGATTTTAATAATTCTTGTTTGTTCCATACTTTTAATTGAAACAAACTATTTTTATTTTCTTTTTCATATAAATACACTAATAGCATCCAATCCAAATACTTTTTATATTTTTTCACTAAAATATAATTGATTTTATCATTTACCTTATGATAACGCCCCACTTGTTTTTGCATATTTTCTATTTCTTTTTCATAATCTTTCTTTAATCCTGTTATGTATAATTTCTCCTTTGCTCTGGTTAAAGCAACATATAATATTCTCATTTCTTCTGACAAAGTTTCTGTCAAAATCTTATTTCTAATGGCTTCTTTGGTCAATGTATCATATTGAACTTGTCTTTCATAATCAATATATTTTACACCAATACCTAGTTCTTGATGTAATAATATATTTTGATTTAAGTCCATTAAATTGAATTGCTTACCTGTTGCAGATAAAAATACCACAGGAAATTCCAATCCTTTACTTTTATGAATACTCATAATTCTAATAACATCATCATTTTCTCCGATTAATTTTGCACTGCCTAAATCATTACTACCTATATGAAGTTTTTCCATGAATTGTATAAAATTATATAAACCTTTAAAACTTGCTGTTTCATATTGTTTTGCTCTTTCAAATAGCATTTTTAGATTAGCTTGTCTTAAATCTCCATTTGGCATAAGTCCTACATAAGTATAATAATGCGTATCTGCGTATAATTTCCAGATAAACTCATCTAATGCTAAATATTCTTGTTCTTTTCTCCAAACCTCTAAACTTTCAAAAAATTTATCAATTTTCTCTTTTAATTCTTTTCCTACATTGATTTTCGCCTTTTGCATTGCTGTATAAAAATGATCATATTTATCTGATAATCGAATTTCTACCAATTCATCATCTGTAAAATTCCCAATTGGTGACCTTAAAACCGTTACTAATGGAATATCTTGAATGGGATTATCGATAATTTTTAATAAACTCATGATGGTTTGAATTTCAATAGAATCTAGATATTCTTGGGAACTTTCAGAAAATACGGGCATTCCTAAATTAATCATTTCTTCTTCGAAAATAGGTGCGTTCACTTTTGTAGACCTTAATAAAATAACAATATCTTTATATTGAATATCTCTAAATCCATTGATTTTTTTGTCAAATACTTGAAAATGGCTTTCTATCAATGATTTAATTTTGTTTGCTACAAATCTTGCCTCAACTTGTATGTCTTCTAGTCGTTCTTCTGCTGTTTCTCCAGTATCCTCATTATCTTGTGGTTCTTCAGTTCCCCTTGCTTCCTCTTCTGATGCTAGGTCTTCTTTTTCTTTTAAATCTATCACATGAATTTCTGTTTCTAATTCTTGTGGTGTTTCTTCATAGCTAGCCCCTAAATTCAAATACTCTTCTTCTGTATAGTCTATTTCTCCTAGATTTTCACTCATAATGTCTTGGAATATTAAATTGGTGAAATCTATCACATTTGCTCTACTTCTAAAGTTTTTAAATAATTGTATTTTTAAATTATCTTCATCTTTTTTATTTTCTTTCAATTGATACGTTTTGTATTTTGATAAAAATAAATCTGGCATTGCCTGTCTAAATTTATAAATGCTTTGTTTAACATCTCCTACCATAAAAATATTATTGCCATTTGAAATTGCTGTTAAAATGTACTCTTGTACCATGTTGCTATCTTGATACTCATCAATAGCAATTTCTAAGAATTTTTCCTGATAGCTTTTTGCAATTTCTGTTGCTTCTACTTTTCCATCTTCATTTTTTATTAAAATATGTAATGCCAAATGTTCAATATCGTTGAAATCCACAATATTTTTATTTCGTTTTCTTTTCGAGAATTCTTCTCCAAATGTAAAGATAAGATGTTTTAATTTTACTAGAATAGGATACATATCTGCTATATCACGATTTGCTTCTTCTGAGTTATATATAAAGATTTTATTTAATTTTTTAGTAAGTTTCTTTTTGATATCATCTCTTACCAATTTGGCTTGGTCTTTGATTGCCGAATCTACTTTCTGTCTTGGCCATGTAGCAAATGTTAAATTGGTATAAATCGCATATGCTTTGTCCCAACTATTTAAATTTACTTTTAACATTTCTAATTTATCTATATCATCTGAAAGTGTTTTTGTATATTTTTCTAGTTCTGGATTTCTTGCTAAATTTTGCTCTTGTTCTTTTAAGGTGTTTATATCGTCAATTAATTCCTCTTCTACTTCTTTTAGTAAAATTTCTCCCCATGGATTTTTGCTGAAATTCTCTGCAAAATCTTGAATATGAAACATCTCTACTTTTTCATCTAACCATTGATTTGGGAAAGGATTACTTTGAATATATGTATAGATTTTTAAAATTAATTCCTTTAGAGGTGTATCATCTCTGTAACTTGTATACGTGTTGATTAATTCAGCAAAATCTTCCTCTTGGCTTTCATATTTTTCTTCAAATATGTCTTCTAATACCTCTTGTTTTAATAATTCAATTTCTGTTGTATCTGCGATTCTAAAATTTGGTGATATATTTTCTAATTCATAAAAATGGTTTCTTACCACATCTAAACAAAAAGAATCAATTGTACAAATACTAGCTTTATTTAATAAGATAATTTGTCTTTGCAAATTTTCATTTTCTGGTGTTTCGTCTAATTTTTTATAAATAGCCTCTAATACCCTTTCTCTCATTTCTGCTGCTGCTGCATTTGTAAATGTTACAACTAATAATCGATCAATATCTATTTTTTCATTAATGATTTTATTAATAATTCTTTCAACCAATACAGCCGTTTTTCCACTTCCTGCTCCTGCCGCAACTAATATATTAGATCCTTTTTCATGAATTGCTTGTGATTGTTCTTTTGTCCATTTTACTTCTGCCATGTCTCTTCCATTCCTTCCTAAGGCATATCTTTGCCAAAATTGTAATTACATTCTCCTATTTATTGTTTTTTTAGATTATATCATTCGTTTTTAGAAATGACAATCATATTTGTTTTAAGTTTCAAAATCTTCCCAGTAGAAGTCTTTCGTTCAGAGCTTACCGACTAAGGGGGAGTATATGGTAGATTTTTAAAGTTCTCGGCTACCCTCCGATTTCCGTTTAAGAAATTCGAACATTTAAAAATCTACCATATATTCCCCCTTAGTCGGTAAGCTTTGAACGAAAGACTTTTACTAAAAAAATATGAAAACTAAAAAATCACATATAAAGGATTTTTTAAAACCTTATATGTGATTTTCTAATTTTGTTAATAAATCTTGTAAAGCCAATTTTCTATGACTTATTTGATTTTTTTCTTCTTTTGATAATTCAGCACATGTTCTACCGTCTTCTAGTTCGAAGATTTCATCAAATCCAAATCCATTATCCCCTCTTGGTTTTTCTGCAATTTTACCTTTTATTTCTCCTTTTCCAATGACATAATTTCCATTTTCATAATAGGTGATACAACATTTCACACTTGCTTTTCGTTCTGTACCTTTTAAGTCTTTCATTTTTTCTAAAATATATTGGTTTCTTTCTTTTGCTGTTGCATTTTCTCCTAAAAACCTAGCAGTATGAACACCTGGCCAACCATCATATATATCAATACATAGACCACTATCATCTGCTATACAGGGCATATGTAAAATTTCTGAAATCTCTTGCGCCTTTTTTAAAGAATTTCCTTCAAATGTATCTTTATCTTCTTCTACTTCGACTTTACAATTTACATCTTTTAATGATACTAATTGATATTCTTTTAATATATCTTTTATCTCTTTTAATTTTCCCTCATTATTTGTCGCTACAACAACTGGTTTCATTATCTTTCTTCTTCCTTTTTTTCATTATTTTTCTTGTCATGGTATTTTAATACTTCATCTATATCTTCTCTTTTATCTAATTCTCTACATATTGTTTTTAAAGTTTCTTCTGTTCCATCATATTGATCATTAATATATCCTAAAACTTCTTCGTATCTTACATTTTCTATCCTGTCTTTTTCTGATATTTGGCATAAATCCTTTTGTTTTTTGACTTCGTCCAAGTATGTTGCTAATCTATTTAATTTTGCATATACCTGTGTATTGTTTTCGTTAATTGCTCTATAGGATAATATTTTTATGTAAGAAGTTACTTCTCTATATTTTTGCTGTGCTTCTATCTTTTTTCTTTTCTCTATTTCTCTGCATATTGCATTTAGAGATGCTTCTGTTCCATCATATGTCTTATTTATATATTTTAATAATTCTTCATATTTTACATTTTCTGTTCTCTTTTTTTCTGATAGCATACATAGATGGCTTTGTGCTCTCGTTTTTTCTAAATATTTTTCTAAGTTTCTTAAATTTTCATATACTTCTTGTTTTCCTTCTCCTCTTGCTCTAATCGATAAAACTTGTACAAATGAAATTAGTTCTCTATATTTTTGCTCTGCTGTTTTCTTTTTCATCTTTTCTCTCCTTCTTATATTCTTTATCATAACAGATTTTTTCCGATATTTCAAGGTTTACGTTATTTTTTAAAATTTTAGGATGCTATAAACAACTATTTCTTGTACACTATATTATACTTTTCACATCTTTTCAAATTAAAAATACACAAAATGCTAAAACCTCCGAATTTCCAAAATTCATGAAAGCATTGAAAAATCTGGAAAATTGTGATATAATCATCTAAATTTGCATTTGTGAAAGGAGACCTCATTATGAGAGAAGAAACAAGTAAGCCAAAAATGACAAAAGAAGAACTTGCAAAATTTTGGAAAGATTATTATGATTGGATAAATTCTACTTATCCTGTAGAACATTTTGAAATTCAAGGTAATAATGGTGAATTGCTTTCTTTTTATCGTGGAGCTAAGAGATATAAAGATGATTCTCCTAAAATTTATTATTATTTAAAAGATTCGGGTTATCAGAAAGCCTATGAAGAACGAAAAAAGCAACATTTATTAGGTGAAGAAAGTTCTAGTGAAGATATAAATCAAGTTTTTCCATCCAAAGCTTTTATATGTATAAATACTGATGAAAAATGTTTCAACTTTGGTGTTTACGAAAATTCTGAAGGAAAAGGTTATGGTAGAACCATTTATGACAATTATTTACAGGTTTTAGAACGATTAAACATTCCTGATAAAGAACAATATGAATTAGCTGTACGTGGTAGTTCAGACCACACTTTTTTAAAAAGAATGCAAACAGAAAAATTAGTTTCAAAAGCCTGTGGCAAACCAGATGAAGAAAAAGCTTTACAACTGCTTGCAGAATTTTCGGAATATCCTAATACTATGAAATTTAGTGAATTAAATACCATTATTCAGTATGCTATCAATTCAAATATCCCTACTTCAACAATTGCCACAGCCATAAATGATAATGGATTTAATATATTTTACACTACTATTAATGGTACACCTAATTTTGAAAAAGCAGATGTTGAGAAATTTAAATCTTTTGGTATTACTGGGCTAAAGCCTACTTCTTTGCACCGCCATTTTATGAGAAATAGAAGCTTTGGATTTTTAAAACTTTTAGATAACATTGATACAGATGATGCTACATTAGAATTTAGAAGAATTTTCGAAGAAGTAAAAGCACAACACGAAAAAGAGAAAGATGATGGTAGCGATCCAACATATCAAACTATAAAAAATTATGGCGTAGCAGAACATATTCTCTTAAATTGGCACCATTTTGGATTATTGTTAAAAAATGTAAATTCAAATATACAAAATATTGTCAAAAAAGGTGCTATCAATATGTTTGGTAAATTTGACCCAGAGCATGAAAAGGAATGGCACGATCAAGATGTCGATTATAACTCATTACAAACCTTTAGAATGTTAAGAGAAGCTAAATTAATGGATAAAGATACTTACATTGCTTTATATCAAAAAGCACTTAATCGTAATTATAGTTTTCAAAAATTTGAAAAAGCATTCGGCAAATTTATTCATAGAGACGAAAGAGAAAAAGCAAGAGAAGAAATTCGTAGAGATGCTTTCTATCCATCTCCTAGAGGATTTTGGCAAAAATCTTCTATTCAAGGGAAACCATATAAAATCGTAAGAATTCCAATTTCAAAAAAAGTTGCTAACGGCGGTAATGTTAGAAATTCATTAGAACAAAAAATCTTAAAGCAAGGTATAGCTGAAGAAACAAAAATTAGAACAGATATGGTTGGTAGAGATAAAGATGGAAATACTATTTTAGTAGATAATTTGAAAGATTGGTTATTTGGAGTCCCTGGAGCATCTGGAAATTTACATTTAGAAGGAAATTCAATAGCAACTTTACCACCACAAACACCCGATTTTGCAGTTAAATTGATTAAAGATGCTTTTAGAGATATAGAATATCCAAAATCAGATGGAAGATAAAAATCTCCCATCTGATTTTTTTGTATGAATATCCTATATTTCTTACAACTCATTTTACTTTTAAAAAATTTAATGATGAAAAATATTTTTTAAACTCTTAATAAATTTAACAAAGAAATTTTCTTTTTTCTCCATTAATGCCTTCTCATTTTTTACAATATTCTCTTCTATTTTATTTTCTTGAATATGTCCTTTAAACATATTATCTGGATTATATTTTTCTCTTAATACATCTTGATATTTTCTTTCATTTTCTGAATATAATTCTAATAATTCTTTTTTATGTTTTTCATCTTTACACCAATAATTATAATTTATCACAGCTAAAATAGCTAATGTCTCCTCTTTCAAATTTTGTTCTTTTAATGGCTTATCTGAAACAATTTTCTTAAAATAATCTTTTGATTTCTCTTTACTAAATAGCTCTTTTAATTTTGATGGTATTTCATCTAAATATTTTTTATCCATTAAATTCAAAACAGCATCTACCTCTGCATATGCTTCCATTGTAGATTGATTCATCTGAATTCCCCCTGTTAATCATTTATTTTTTCTTCTGCACCACGTTCTTGTTTTCCAGCTTCTTTCATTGTACTAGTAGCCTCTCTAAATTTCCCTAATCCAACACCGCTTGATGCATCTTCAATATCTTGTGGTGTTATTCCTTCTCGTTCTGCTTCTTTTTCTAAAACAAAAGCAATTTGCTGAATATATGCACTAATAAATGAAGGATTGAAAAGTAATTGTTCTGGAAAATCTTCAAGTCTTATTCCTTTTTCTAACATCATTTTAGCTACATCTTCAGGCTCTAAATATGGCCTATCTTTTTCATCAAAATATTCAAGAATATTACCATCCAATAAATGTCCTTCATATTTTAAATCATTTTCTGTCGGTTTACACTCAAATAGTTCCACGCTATCTATATCAATTGCACATCCTGGATTATTTTGGATGTACTCACCTACTTCTTCTAATGTATATTTATCCTGAATGATCTTTGACCATATTTGTTTACTATCATCTATCAATTTATTCCAGTCTTCATGTTCCTCTAAAGAACTTATATATTCCCACCTTGCATCCTCATAGTCCTCATAGGTATCCCTATCATATGGTTCCTCAAATAGGTCGTCTGGAGTCTCAGGTATTGACACTCCTGCTTTATCCATGTCAGCGTCTACTTTTTTGTTTATTCTTTCTCCTTCTTTTACAGCTTGAATTATAGTTTTTATTGCAGTTATCCTTTTTTCTTTTTCTTGTTCTTCCATAACTAACTCTCCTTTTACTTTTTTTAATAAGCTAACATATAACATCATCTAATATTATTTTAGCATATATTCTTTTTTTAGACAATATCTTTTACAATAAATGTAATAAAAAGGAAAGAATAATTTCTCTCCTTTTTATTATTTTCTTTTACTTATTATAAAGACTTACCAATTAAATTCACCAATTTTATAAACCTTATCTTTATATTTTTCCATTGCTAATTCGATAATCGGTGTATTTGTATTTTTATCTTCTAACCCTACACATAAACTATATCTCTTATTGTTTTCTAAATCATCCATATCTATCTGTAAATTGATATTTTTTGTTTCTTCTGGCAATATACTTTGTGGGCTAAAATCTACTGCTACTACTTTTGATACCATTTCACCATTTTCATCATAAATATATATTGCTAATTGTGTATCTGTGTATATTGGAGCTATTCCATCATTTTTCATATTTAAAGATATATTTAATTTTTCAGCATTTTGTCTTTCTATTGTGGCTGTTTCGATATATAGTCTATGCCCTAATGTCTTTAAAATCTCATTCATCTGACGTTTGTATTTTCCCTCTTCTACCTCATCAATAATAATCTTTGGTCCAATAAAAGATTGGTGAGATTGTTTTAATAATAATAATGTAATATCTAAATGATCTTTTAAGAAATAGTCATTACTATAACTAGATGCAAATTCTCCACCTATTGGCATTGTTTTCCACCTATCTAAATTGTTAGCCAAATCTTCTTTTTCTGTTTGTTCCCAAAGTCCTTTTCCTGTCATTCCTTCAAACCAATATTCTGTTTCTTCTTGGTCCCCTGCCATATCATTATATAGACCAAAATTATATTCTTTCGCTTCTTTTAAAGAATATCTCATTAATAATTTAGCATTTTTTAGATTTTGTATATATGGTTCTACATACTGAATTCTTATTTCATAATCTGGGAACTTCTCAACTCCTTCTTCATGGTTTACATGCCATTCTCCCCAGTGTCCTAAACTTCCTAATTCTATATATAAGAAAAAGTCATCATTCCCATATCTTTTTGCAAATGCTTCTATTGCTTTTTTATGATATTCTATTAATATCTGATTATTATAATTTGGTGAAAATCCTTTTCCATAACTTGTATTATACCATGTTCCTTCTCTATTTATTTTTTCATATAACCAATTTGGAATATCTTTATGTGACTCATTAGATGGATAGTCCATATAAAATCTAAATACTGCCTGTCTTCCTTGTTCTTTATATTCTTGTATATGATTTTTAGTTTCAAATGTTTCATAATCGTATTGTCCTTCTCGTGGCTCCCATTCAGCCCAAGACAAATCAATATAAACTAATTTTGTGTTCATATTTAATGTTTCTTCATTTTTTGCCCATGGTGCTAATCCTACTCCTGGATTACTTAATATCTCATCCGTTTTTTTCGGTGTAAATGTTTGTATGGAAACTCTTCCTCCTTCATAAAAATTAACTGCTAGAACGCAAATTAATATGGCAATCGTTCCTATGTTTACTATTCTATTGATTAACTTCTTTTTATATATTTTTTTGAGTTTTAATGATGCCTTTTTTATGAATATATATACTGTATTTCTAGTGTTTTTTTCTTTTTTATTTAATATATTATATTCTAAATTATCTAGATAATTTTCTAATCTCCTTACTCCTACTATTGCCATTGTTGCTCCACCTAACATGACACCTACTCCTAAGAAAGATATATCTAAAAATAATGTTAATATCGTTCCTAATGTAGTAACCGTTAAAAATAGAATAGAAGTAATTAATGCTCCTTTATTATCTGCAAAATATAATTGTAATTGTAAAATCACATTTCCAATTGCTTGTAAAGCATATCCTAAGCATAAAACCTTAAAAATTTCAATCATACTTTGCGTCATTCCAATATTGATGTCTGAAAAAAATTTACTTAAAACAATTACAAATAATAAAGTAATAACAATTTGTCTGATAATCAAATTTCTCAATTCTACTTTTAAAGTTGAAATCATTTCGTTTTTAGCTAAATGTAATTCCTGATAATTTCCAGATGAGTTAATTAATTTAAAATATCTTGCATATTTTTTGTAAAAATTGGGTTCTAATATGGCTATAAATGTTATACTGGTAATTAATGTTGAGAAATATGCCAGTATTGATGGAAAATCATAACTCGGAGAACTATGAATAAGTCCTTGGATTTCATATCCATAACTACTACTAAACCACATAATATAGAAATGTATTAGTGTGCCAATGGTTGTAAATAGTCCTGTTAAAGCCAATTCTGGATATTTAGAAAACCATTTTAAAAATTCATAAGTATTTTTATCTTTACTATTAAATTCTTTCTGCAAAAGATTCACCAAAAAGCTTAAAACAAATCCATAACTCATAATGATAATTAATAGCATGATTTCCATATTCATTGTTTTAATATTATATAAAAATAATAATACTAGAACAGATAATATAATAGATAATAAAAAGGCAATTGTTATTTTTTTATAATGTTTTAATATGGTTACATATAATGTAACCGTCCAAGTACTAACAAGTTCTATTAGTAATATCACCAGAAGAATACTATCACTTATCTCTACTTTAGATATCATTAATATAGGTACAAAAATTAATATAGAAAGTGGAATAATAATAGCATTTACACCCCAAAATGATGGTAATATATTTTCTTCTTTTTTGGTATAAATTAAATCTGATATATATCTTGATAATACTAATGAAAAAAAGCCAAATATTATCATAGATAAAAATACTGTATTTGTAATATACCCTGTAAATCTTTGAGAAATTTGATTGTCCTGTCCTAATATCCTAGCAATTGTTTGTATTAAAAATAATAATACAAAGCCTAAAATCATTGAACCTAAACAAGAACTCGTTGTATAAAAATATCCACTTATCTTACTAAAAAAACTTTTTTTATTTATTAATTTATTTAGTTCAAATCCTATTCCTGCCAATTTTTTAACCCCTTTTCATATAAATCAAAATAGCTTTCTATCATTTTGTCATATGTATAACATTTTTTTACTCTTTTGAGTCCATTTTCTCCATATTCTATACGTTTATCCGTATTCTTGATCAAGTAAATCATTGCTTTTGCTATCCCAGAGATATCCATAGGCGTGCAACATATTCCTGCTTTTCCTATTTCATCATGATTGCCATTAACTAATTCTTTACAACAGCCTACATTTGTACATACAACTGGCCTTCTAGCTGCAAAAGACTCTAATATCGTAAGTGGCTGACCTTCAGAAATACTTGTTAGTATGGTAAAGTCCATCTTAACCATGTATTCAATCGGATTAACTTGTCCATAAATGGTTACATATTCTTTTATACCTAATGACTC
The DNA here is from genome assembly GCA_944387445.1 of uncultured Clostridia bacterium. Lineage (GTDB taxonomy): Bacteria > Bacillota > Clostridia > TANB77 > CAG-508 > CAG-269. The sequence goes on from CALXEX010000008.1 coordinate 45,225, forward strand.
TATAATTTCTAAACATTCTTTTTTATATTCTTTATCATTTGTTGCTCCAAAAATATGTAATCTTGCATTATCACACTTAGCATGTGCTTCATAGAATGAATATAATAATGTTTTTACATCTTTTATTCTAGAAAATCTAATAAAGGCTCCTATATCAATATTTCCATTATCCTTTTTTAATGGTAAATTTTCATACTGTTCATAATGTATCCCATTAGGAATAACAACACATTTATTTCTATCGCAACCTAAAGATATTTGTGTAGCTTTAGCTACTTGGAATAAAGATGTCACAAATGTTGCTCTTTTATATGCAATACCTGAAATATTATAAAAAAATTGTATCCATATTTTTTTCATGTTTTCATCTAACCAATTACAAGCTAATAATTCTTCTTCTCTTTCTCTTGGATATATTCCATGTTCTGTTAAAATAAAAGGCTTATTGGTTTTATATTGTGCTAACGCTCCTAAAATCCCTGCATAACCAGTAGATGCAGAATGAAATATATCTACATCTGGTAATTCAATTGATAATAATTGTAATAAAGGTTTTAGCATAGATTTAATTCCAAAAAATACTTCAATAAATCCATTTCCTTTTAATTCCTTTTTAGCAATTCCTTTTATTAGTTGTAAATATTGCTTACCTTCAAAAAATGCATTTACATTCCAATTTGGATTTTTGGTTTCATTAAATATATTTTTCCAATTTACTTTTTGTCCTAAGACCAATTTTTTCACTTCTTTTAAAAATATATCTGAACACTGCCATTTCTTTATTTGTATACCATTTTTTAATTCATCATCCAAAAATAATTCTTGTATTTTTATTACATTTTTAGGTATATCATATACAAATTTACCTTTATCTTTCTTGTTTGCACCAATTGTTAATAATATGAATTCATGTTCTGGTTTAGATAAAATGTATTGATTCACCCATGTTGATACTCCCCCATATACATATGGATAACATCCTTCTAATATAAAACAAATCTTCATAATCTTATTCCATTTCTATAACTACATCTTTTTGTTTTATTTTTAACAAATAGTAGTTATCATTTATTTTCTTATATTCTGCTCCCTCTATATTTTTTATTCTTTCTCCGTTGTTTAATCTCACAAAATAATATACTTCGTCCTTTATCCCATTGACTTTAAGTTCTAATGTACCATCATCAAAATTCTGTTCACATGATGTTAATTCATATCTTTGGACTGCAGCTCCTCCTTCTGCAACTGTTGTATTTCTTATTCCAGAAGAATTTAATGTTTTTACTAGCTCTTCAAATTTTTGACATAATGTTTCAAATCCTTCTCCTGCCCCTCTATCCACATCTAGTACATCATCTGGATGAAAGAAATTAGAATGCACATAATGATAACTTAATTCGTTATATAATAAGAAATCACTTTGTATATCCATAGATATATCCATTCCCGAATCTGTTCTAGGTACATAAACAATTCCATTTTCTATTGCCTGAAATTCCTGTGCCATTGTAGATTCATTTCCTATATATACACCTGCATATACTTTTAACTCTGGTATATTTTTTTCCATTTCTTTTTGTACATAACTACTAATGATATTACTAGGTGCAACATATGATGTCACTGTTGCATTTGGTGCTAGTTCTTTTGCATAATTGATTACTGATCTGGTTGCTTCAAAAATATTGTCTAAACTTTTCCATGGTTTATAGTTAACCTCTTCATCTCGATAATCAAACCCTTCTAAAGCTAATGATTGATGATTATATCCATGAATTCCGAGCTCTCCTCCAGAACTTAACAAAGCATTTGCATAATATTTTGAAGTCTCCATATAAATCTTATTATCATATGGTGGCTCTATGTCATCTTCGTATGTTTGTATAACAAATCCTGAATACTTTATTCCGTATTTATCCACAAACCCTTTCATTTTTGGCCACCAAATATTAAAATAAAAATCCTCCATATTACAATGATATTGTTGTTCTATGATTTCATTATATCCAGTTGGTATTGGTGATGGCATATCATCTATACAGTACATAGATGAATTTATAACAGGATATGCATAGCAATTATGTAATTCAGAATATCCTGCTGAAATAATTCCCCTTGATACTTTATCTTGTAATAAATATGCATTACATACAGAAACAAATCCCTCTCCATATTCTAAATTCCATAAAATAGGATTTCCTTCTTCCTCTGCCTCTTCTGCATGAATGGAAACATCATCTTTTAACTCTACTTTTAAACCTGAACCATTAATTGTTTCTTCATAAAACACTTTATCTTTCGCTAATATTAAAAAATCATCTGTAAATGTCATATTTCTATACTCTATAGATGAAATCTCACTTCCGTCTTTTATTCCTAATAAATCTGTATAATTTTGTAAATACTCATCATTTTGTATTGGCAATGTAAAATATATTCCTTTTCCACTTTTTACCCAACTTTTTATCTTATTACTCGAATACTCTAAATCTCCTAGACTCTCTAAGCAAACTATCATTGTATCATAATCAGAAATATCTGTATATTTACTTTGCTCTGTCATTTTTATCGGTATGACATCTACTCCCATTGTGGTTAATACATATTCTACATTTTTATATGTACTAATACTATTGTCATTGTTTTCATCATATATTACTAATGATGTTTCATTTTTTATTTTTTCTGTACTTTGTTCTAATGTGTTCCATTCATCACTTGATATTAATTGTAAGCTATCTGTTGAAGACGCCTGTACAGAAGTATCTACTAAACGAATATCTCTTATTTTTACAATTATAAAGGCTAAACAGCATAATACAATTATATATGGTAATACACCTAATTTTACTTTTTTCATTTTATATCTTTTCCCCTTCCCAAAATTCTACAATTTCTTTTGACTCTTTTGTAAGGTTAGGTATATTCTTTAATTTATCTATTGTTTGCTTTAATAATTTATTGTTTTTCGTTTCAAAACTTATCTTTAAAATATCTATGTAAGTTTGTTCTTTACTATCAAATTTTTTTAATAGTATATCCGAATATGCGGTTGCTTCACTATATTGTTTCATTTCTAAGCATCTATTTATTAACATATGATAATATTTTTCTTCACAATTATTCTTTTTTTCTATTAATTCTTTTAATAGTGAAATGTTTTTATTGATATAATTATTTTTTAATGAGCCATATACAATTTTGCACTTTAAATAATTATCTAATCCATTAATATATTTTTCAATGTTTTCAACTTTGTTTAAATCAGTATATGATTCCATATGTACAAAAAATTTTTCAAAGTATGTTTTTATTCTCATTAAACAGACCGCAGATATATGTGATATTTCTATATTTTTTGACCATATGGCTATTTGACATATTTGACATTGTTTTTTTAATGGTAATGTTTGCATAGATAATATAATCTCTCTTGTTTTTTCATAATCTTCAATTGTCAAATTATCTAATATAGAACTCTGGATATATGTTAGAAACTCTTTACTTTTTTCTATTTTATTAGTTTGCGTATTTATGCTTTTTGTGTCTTTCTCATCCTCATTTATTGTCATTTCTGAAAAAATAGTAACAACAAGACCAAATATTGGAATACAAATTGAAAAAATTAATTTCTCAATTTTATTTGTTTTTACATCATGAAGCCTAAAATATACTAATACAACAATTAAATAAATTATAATTACTCTAGATAACATGATTTTAAGTCCTTTCTAATGTGATAATACGTATTTTATAATTTTTGCAATGCCTATGATTTGATTTCGATAATCCATATTCATTTGTTCAAACTGGCATTTCCAAATGACAATAACTAAATCTTGATTTTCAATAGAAATTGGTGCTATAAACATAGGTTGTTCCTCATCTAAATTGTTGTTTACCCATATGTGATTTTTATCGATTATAGCTAATTTTTCTGTATCAAGATATTTTTTAATTGTTTGTACATTGGTTAGTTCACAACTGTTATTATTTAAAATTTCTTTTAATAGTTCACTAATTTTTGTATTCTCTGTTTTTACAGAATTTAATTTTTCTATAAACTCTGAAATTTGTATGTATGTAGCTTTATGCGTTAATAAAATCTGATTAAATTCTTTCAACTCCGCTTCATATAATTCTATTTTTTTATTATTGGATTCTTCTTTTTCCTTAGACTCATCAATTGTATTTTTTAGCGAATCTAATTTTAAATTATCTTTATCATGTTTTAATCCAATAATTATGGCAAAAGCTAAGTATATTACTATTTGTAACCAATTGTTCGTATTTAAAAATATGATACTTATATCAGACAAATTTGTAGTTCCTTGTAAAATATATAAGACACTTGATACAATAGCAGAAATAATTCCATAACCCATTCCCATGGAATTTGCTACTATAAAAATAAACACTAACCTAAGATCTATATTTCTAAATTCTGGCACCTCTGTTACGATAATATTAATTAACTCCATGCTTAATAATAATATGATTAAATTCATTATATTTTTTAAGATTTGTTTTTTATTTTTCATGTCTCTTTATCCCCTTTTTTACTTTTTTACTGCCTAATTATTATACCACGCTTTTTACAAAATTCCAGTCTTTTTTTGCTTTTTTTACAAATTTTAGCACTCCTTGCCATTTTTCAATAATCATTTTATTTATTTCTAAATAGTATTTATTAACCAGAAAATACAATAATTTTTTAAACAAAAAATTTATGACTTAATTAAAAAAAGTCCCCCACACTTACCAAAGTTAAGTGTGGAGTTCTTTCAGTATATCCATTTCTGCTCTTCCCGGAAACTCGGCCGTTGAACACCCTGTTTTTCTAGCAATCTCTTCCAGAATGAAATCTGGTCCAAAATACACTACTAGTGACATACCACCCTTCTCTTCAACCACTTCTTACATAAAATTGCAATTTTATTTTTGATAATGGTACCACTGGCATTCTATCACTTAAAATTAACAGAGCTTAAGAAAAGCTCTGTTTTTGTTTGTATTTCTTTATTCTACATTAATTCCATTTTAGATTACCCTTCCGTCCAGAGATGCAGACCATCCCACATATTTCTTTTAACCGTCCAAAATCATAGTCCCAGAATTTTTTTGTATTCTTCCATACGATTTATCAGCTTTTCATTCATAGGATGCTCTCTTGCACTAAGAGATTCATATGTACTTTTAATCTCATACTCTCTCCATTTTTTCTCTTCCTCGTCCGTTATCTCCTCGATTGAAATTGTCGTTTTTCCGTCGGCCACTTGCCAAATTCCACTACCGAGTGCTCTTTTGCTGAAGAAGTTTTCTGTAATAGGATCTATGGCTGACCATATTCCTTCCTTGTTTACATCTTGAAAAACATACATCAGCGGATCCAATATTACAGATGGCGTCATTTTTAAGAACATTAACTGACGCTTCTCTCTATTATAAAATCCTCTAATGAATCTTATCCTACCGCCTCCTCCTGCTGCTTCTACTGCACACATTTGTGGTTTGCTCATCTTTTTCACTTCTTTGGTATCGAGACTGTATAGCTCACTTTGATAACCAAAAATCTCACCACTATTATCTTTTTGCATCATACAACCCGCAAAATCAGGCAATTCTTCCTCCGTCTTCCATTTTCCATTTTGCATAAACCGGCCAAACATATAGAATATTCTCATTTTATTTTCCTCCTTGTACTTATATGGGGGTTTCTATACTATTCATATTTTATGAATATTCATATTATATCATAGAGAAGAAAAATTGTAAATAATTGTTAATAGATCAAAAATTTATAACTTAAAAAATGTGTCTTTATTTCTATCTATAAGGTTATGTGCCATTTCCATTTCTTCTGGTTTATTAATATAAATAATTTTAAACTTTCCTGATGTTGTTTTATTTATATAATCATGTTTAACTTCTATTATATGTATCAATCCCCAATATAGCCATTTACCATCGATATTTTCAACTAAAAAATTTCTTACTGGTGGCATTTGATAGTTTCTAATATTAGGTTTGTCTTTAAATTCAAATATTTTATCTTTAAATTGTTCTGCCATATATGGTATTTTTAGATGTTGTTTCCAATCTAATTCTTTTGGAAAACCTTGCTCTTTTGTTATTTGTAAAGTATCATTAATTTCTACATATGATCCCATAATATACCTCCTTTATAAAATCTATTTTATTTGCTCAATAACAACTTCTCCATCTTTTATAGCTTTATATTTAATATTTTCATTCTTACATTTATTTATTAAATCTTCGATTAAATGAACTTTATGATAATTAGATTTATAATGAGGAATAAAAAGATAATCAACAAAACCTATTCCCTCATAATTCACTTTTGTTTGATTGTAAAAAATAATTGGTTCATCAATTGTTTTTAAATATTCTAAGTTATCAGAAAGTACACAACTTCCAGCACTATATCCAATATATAAATAATTATCACTAGATTTTTTATCTTTTAAAAAGATATCAAATCCACTAAGTTCCATTGCTTTTCTTAATACAAATACGTTGCCTCCCATTACACAACAAGCATTATATTTTGACAGTTCTTCTCTTAATTCGTTATATTTTCCAAAATAAAATTTTAAATCTATAATATTAACACAAAACCCAATTTCTTCTAGTAATTTTATATCTTCTTTTAAATTTTCTTGTATTTTTTTCTTCATCTTTAGTATCAAGAGCATTCGGTATTATAAAAATTTTATTATCATGTTGATTTATCCAATCTTTTAAGAATTTTGTATCTTGTCCAAATTTTTTTGATGACATATATAAAAACATTTTTTACACCTTCTTATAATAAAATTTCAAATTAATTTCATGTCCACCATAATATTGTAATATTCGTTGCATCCTTTTATTCTCATCACCTGTTGCACAAGATACTATTTTTATCTCTTGATTTTCTTCTCTTAATTTTTCTATTAATTTAGAGAAAACTCCATATTTTCTATATTCTTCTTCAACAAACATTTGTGAGATCCATAAAACTTCACCATCATTAGCCCAATAGAAGTATGAATATAATATCATTCCTACAGGCTTATCGTCTATTTCTGCTACTAAGCAATTAAATTTAGGTTTGTCGCAAAAATAATCTTTATCAATGTTTTCTCTTAAACCATTCGTTTTTTCTGTATCATTAACATCGTTTATTATATTGTTAGCATGGATGATAAACTCTTTATGTTCTTTATTAGCTTTTAACACTTTTATTTCTTTCATTATCTTTTTACCTCATATATAAATTCTAAAAATTTTTTCAATTTTTAATAAATCAAGAATATGTAGATTTCTCAAAATTTGTTTGACAAATACTAAAAATATGCTATAATATAAATATAGAAATAGAGGGCCACAACGAAGTGGTCGCCGATTTTGAAATTTAAAATACACACTCTAATCAGCAAGCAGAGTGTGTATTTCTTTTAGTTTTGTTTGCCTAAAATATGTACAAGTACAATAATCAAGGCTATGTTTATGATAGTTACTAACACAAGACCAGTAAATAATAATTTTATTGTTAATAATAAAAATCGTTCTACCATACACACCACCTCCTTATAGTCGGTGGCGACACACTTCTGCTTTTCCCTATTTCTTGAACAGCATTATATAAATTATTTAATCATAAGTCAATATAAATCTTCAAATTCTTGTTTATTTTTGAAAACATTCCAATCGCTTAAATTTATTTGAGCCTATTTTTTTAATTATATTTTTGCTTTTCAAAGATTCTATTAATCTTTTTACTATCAAAAATAAATTGTTTTTAGGTAAAAAAATAAACTTATCAAAGCTCTAAGGCATTGATAAGTCAATGGTGCAGATGGGAAAGTTCAAGTTGCTACACATAGCCATTTAAAGCCTTTTTCTACGTTCTATCCGAGCAGATTTCGAGCAAGTAAAAATCAATTTTATATCAATAAATAATTTTGAATAATTATAAATATTGACTAATCATTATTTATTATAATTATAGCCACAATCAAAAAATAAAATTTTGATTGTGCTATTTTCTACCTATCAAATTCTTCATCTAAAACTTTATCTCTTTCTTGTAGTCTTTGCAAAACATTTGAAAGTATACTACCATTTCTGTAGTCTGCAATACAACAAAGATCAATCATTCCATCTGCATTTAATGTTTCATAAATTTGCTTAGTATAATGATGTAAACCATCATCTTGATTTGGTTGATGAACGAAAACAGCTTTTCCACCGTTATTGTGTACAAATTTCATTGCTACTGCATCACTACATCCGTCACCTATATAATACACATTTCTACAATCATTTCCTTGTCTGTTATTCTTTTTTAATATATCTTGAATTGCTAGGAGTTTCTTGTCATTAGTCATTACTTCACCAATTCCACAAATCAAACCATTTTCATTATGTCGTACAGGTGTACCATAAATACCGTGGAAATACTTTGCTATTTTTAGGTTTTCTAAGAATTCTCTTAATCCACTAGAAACTATATAATTTCTTGCAATTGATTTTTGCATAAATTCATCTACACCAGGATTATATTTAATATATTTTTCTCCTGCCATAAGTTCTTCATATGTAATAACCTCATTATTATCAACAAGTAAATCGTTAAAAAAGCCAAAAAAAGTTTCAAGTTCGTCACCGTTATGTGTTCCTCTATATTCAGCAAGTGCTCTTTCCAAATTATCATTTCTTTTCTCTCCACTATAACCAAACTTTTTAGCCCATACCCAAAACTTTGGCCATGTTTCTGTAGTTAATGTACCATCAAAATCAAAAATATTTATTGTTCCATTATTTAATTCCATTTCATCTTTTCTCCTATCTATTAAAAATATTCGATAGTATTTTTTAAATTTTCTACCACTTCATTATGTATTTTTCCATTAGTTACAAGTAAAGTATCTATTTTATCTCGTTTATTCCCTTTTAAGTTTGTGATTTTACCACCAGCCTCTTTTACAAACAATTTTCCAGCTGCTGAACTCAATCCAATACTAGGCTTAACATTTATCACACCATCTATTTTTCCTGAAGCACACCAACACAATTCAATTGCACTAGAAACTATTAATCTTAATCCTCTTACTTTGGAAGCTAGACTTTCTTCAACTCTTAATATATCTCTAATATGTTTTTCATTGTAATGAGAAGTTAAACAAAATGATAAAATACTATTACATAATTTTTCATTGTTTGAAACTTTGAGTCTTTCATTATTGCAAAATGCCCCCTGTCCATTAAAGGCATAATATACATCTTTTTGATTGTAATCAATCACTAAACCGAAAATAGTTTCATCATTTTTCTTTAAAGCAACAGATGTTGAAAATAAAGGAATTCCAGCCGCAAAATTTATTGTTCCATCAATTGGATCAATAAACCATACATAATCACTATTTCCAACAATTTTTCCTTTTTCTTCTGAATAAATTGAATGTTCTGGAAACCATTCTCTAATTTTTTCAATAATTTTTGTCTCCATATACATGTCAACATCTGTTACAATATCGTTCAATTCCTTATTCCTTATGTTTTTATCTAATTTCGTTGCCTCATCATAACTTGTTAAGATAACATTTTTTAATTCTTCTACTAAATTAATATCTATATTCATAATATATTGTCCTTTCTTTTATAGATTTATCATACCTTCTTATAATAGAATTTCAAATTAATTTCATGCCCACCATAATATTTTAATATTCGTTGCATTCTTTTATTCTCATCACCAGTTGCACAAGATACTATTTTTATATCTTGATTTTCTTCTCTTAATTTTTCTATTAACTTAAAGAAAACTCCATATTTTCTATATTCTTCTTCAACAAACATTTGCGAAATCCATAAAACCTCTCCATCATTAGCCCAATAAAAATATGAATATAATATCATTCCTACAGGCTTATTATCTATTTCTGCTACTAAGCAATTAAATTTAGGATTATCACAAAAATAGTCTTTATCAATATTTTCCCTTAAACCATTCGTTTTTTCTGTATCATTAACATCGTTTATTATATTGTTAGCATGTATGATAAATTCTTTATGCTCTTTATTAGCTTTTAACACTTTTATTTCTTTCATTATCTTGTTACCTCATATATAAATTTTAAGAATTTCTTTCAATTATAATATCCGATACTGTTAAATTTGTTTCATTTAAAACATTATCTAAAATTGTTTTAGCTACATCTTTAGGATTCATAAAAGATTTTTGTTTTTCCTCTGATATATAGTCTCTGCTATTTTTATAAAAATCTGTATTGATTCCGCCAGGATAAACTCCAATTACTTTTACACTAGTTCCTTTATAAGCTACTTTTAAACTTTCTGTATAACCTTTTTCTCCCCATTTAGTAGCACAATAAACCGCTTCTTGTTTATTTCCTCTTAACGCTGCCGAAGACATGATATTTACAATTTTTAAATCTTTTTCATTTTTTGCTTTTAATACTTCTGTTGAAAGTAAAATCATTCCTTCAAGCCCTTTAAAACATTTAGTAATATCGTTTTTATTATATAATGTTGGCACTTTGAAGGATGGCTCTCCTGCATTATTAATTAATATTTTTATATTTCCTAAATTTGATATTTCTTTAATAGTATTTACAATAAATTCTTCATCTGAAATATCGCCAATAAATCCTTTATAATTTTCTTTATATGTATTGTTTAACATTTTCATTTTTTCAAAATCTCTATCTATATTACATACAAATAATCCTTTTTCAATAGATTGTTTTACTAATTCTAAGCCTAACCCATTTGCTCCTCCAGTTATAATTATTATTCTATTCTTCATATTATCCATCTCCAATATAAATTTATTATACTTATACCATATTTATTTGAAAAAATCCAGTTTTCTTATTTATTTGCATGTATAAATACTCCTTTATATTATTAGAGACTTACCATTTCTGGTAAGCCCCAATAAATTTATTCACTCTCTCATTTATTAGTCGCCAAAGAGGCGGCAATAAACACATTTATTAAAAACAATGATGTTCTTAATTATTAATTTGCTCTATTTTCAATAAATTTTGCTTATTATTTCTATATTCCATGTTCATAAAATTTTTTCTTCAAATCCTAATTTTTAATAAAATTTCTAATTCTTTCTATCATACTAAATGTTTTTTATTATTTTACAAATTATTTATTTCTATTTCTTCAACGATATATCCTTTTCCACCTACTAAAACATTTGATATTAAATTATTATTTTCTTCTAAAAAAACAATAATTTGAGACGGATTATCTAATTCATATCCTTGTTCAAATACATATTTATTCTTTTTTATTCCATTTTTAAATAAGTAACAAGCTAAAGCACAATTTGAAGTTCCAGTTGCAGATTCCTCATTTATTCCATATAACGGTGCAAAATTTCTACAAATTGCTGTTAATTCTTCATCATTATTTAATGTAAACATATGCATACCAATTACATCTTTTTCTTTACTTATCTTTTTCATTTCTTCAAAATTAGGTTTTATTTTTCTTAAACTTTCTCTATTATCTATCGGAACTAATATATCCTTTAGTCCTGTAGAAACAATTTGTATCGGATACTCTTCATTTAGCATATTAGTATCTATGCATTTTTCTATTTCATGTTTATCTATAATATCATAATACTTTGGTAAATTTTGTTGCATTAGTATTAAGTCTTTCTTTATTTGTATATTTAATATTCCTGATTTTGTTTCTATTTTATATGATGATTTACTTAATTTTTTTAAATTATTTAAAACTACAAATGTAGCAATAGTAGCATGTCCACATAATGGTACTTCTTCTACTGGCGTATAATATTCCAACTTAAAATCTGCTTTATCGCTTTCTGAAATAAATGCTGTTTCTGAATATCCTAATATTTGAGCTACCTTCATTTTTTGTTTGACAGTCAAATTATAATCATTGATTAAAACCCCTGCTTTATTTCCACCTTTTTCATCTTTAGAAAAGGCACTTGCTACATATACTTTTATCATAAATTCATTTCCTCCTTTTTTATAAATTATTAATGTTTTTCAAACTTTTTACTCTACTTTTATATCTTTTTATTATATCTAAATTAGCACAACTAATCATAATTAATAAAGTCTTCTTTTAACAATCCTGTTACATGTTCATCAACATATTCTTTTGTTGCTAAGCATAAATATTTTTTTCTTCTTATTCCTTCATCTTTATAACCTAATTTGTGTTGCATATTCTTAGATTTTTCATTACCTGTAAAATATCCATTTTCTAATCTTCTTAAATTTAATTTTTCAAAGCAATATTTTGCTCTTGTACTAAATGCTTCAATTGATTTTTGCTCATTTCTAGTATCTATCGCATATTTGATTACATTTCTAATTTGTACACTATTAAATCCCATATAATTTAAGGCTATTTCTTTATAAATATCTTCAAAAATGATAAATTCATCATTGCTTTTTATAACAATTTGAATAGCCTTATTTAAAATTTTTGTTCCTTTTAATGTAGGAATCAACCCTAAATCTCTCAATATGTTATAAATCAAAATTGTAGCTTTAGAACTTATTAAATTATTTGTTTTATTATAATTTTTTACCAAATATTATTTTTATAAAATTGTTATATATTTCTGATTTCTACTTTTTGGCTTATCAGGAATTGTCATAATTAGTTTATTCTCTTTTAATAATTTATTTATATAATTATTTTTGAATTTATATACATCTTTATACCCAAAATGCTGTACAATTTCTTTTAATGATTTCTCTGTTTTACATAGTTCTAAAATTTGTTCTTCACTTACTGCTAACTTACTGCTTTTCTTACTGCCTAACTTACTGCTTTTTACTTTTGCAGTATCGCCATATTCAAATGGATTTTCTTTATATTTAAAAGAAACTCTTAAGAAATGATCCATAAATTTAAAGCAACTTTTATCATAAGCATCTAAAATCCTTAATACACCAGAGCCAATGTTTTCAATTAAATCAACATCTTTAAAAACTCTAATAAGTTCTTTGTTTCTTGGAGCAGTAACTCCTTCCAAAAATTCTTCTTGTGATAGTTCTTGTGGTAAACCACCTGCAGATGTAATTTCAATTCTATCAGAATATAATTCTATTATTGGAGAATTTCCATAAGAATAATCATTATGTACCACAGCATTTATAACTGCTTCTTTTAAAGCTGCTTTATCTATCATTTCTACTTCTTTTCTACCTTTATATTCTATTTTAGCATAAACAGTATTTTCTGCATCAAGTCTATCCAATATCCTTTGAGTTGCGGTAATTATACAACGATACCCATATTCTTGATTTTCTACTAAATCCATTTTATTAGTGCCTAAATATTTTACAAGTTTTATTGAAACATTATTTTCATCTGCTAATAAAAATGCATTATAATTGTATTTACCTTCACTTGTTAATAAATCAAGATTTTGTAAAAAGTTATCATTTAATTTTAATCCGTGTTCTTCATAGTAAATTTTTAGTTGATTAAATGTTAATTCTTGTCTTGGAGAATCAATTTCTTTTAATGTATTTTTAATCCTTTTGGAATACATATCATCAATCATTCTTTCTGTCATTCGTTCTTTACTACTACCAACTCTAATATAACAACCTTCTGGTGTTCTTCCTTTTTTTCTTAAATAATATGGTTTTTCAGTTCCACTTGATATTACTACTTTTATTACTTCTTTATTATCTATTGTTTCCACAACTACATCAAATAATCCTAAAGTTGATGGTTGAATATTGTTTTTTATTCTATCTTTTATTTTTAATTGTGTTAAATCTGCATCCTGAACTCCAACAACTTGTCCATTTTTTCTAATTCCTACATAAATAATTCCACCTTCTTTGTAGTTGAGAAAGGCTATTACTTCTTGTTCAAAATCTTCATTTAGCTGTTCTTTATTTTCAAATCTATTTGTTTCTGTATTTGGCATAAACATAACCTCCTAATTATTTACTTTTAATAAAGTAGCTTTCTCTCCATTTACAATCCAAACTTGTAAATGCTTAATTTCTAATTGATTTATATTTTTTACTTTAAAATATAAAGGTTGTTCAGGTGTTAAATCTTGTGACATTGATTTTATTCCTTTACAATTACAATTATTTACTTTTCCAGACAATGATACTGTCATACTTGCAAAACTGTTTTGGTTAGGTGGTGCAATCATTTTAAAATCAATTTCAGACAATTCATTTGAGAAAGAAACATCAATTGTAGGTGTATGCTCAATGAATCTTCTAGCTTTTACTATAATATCAACTTCTGATTTCGAAATTACATTAAGTTCATAATAAACATTGCTATATGTAGAAATATATATATTGGAATCTATATTATCTATTACATCAATAATGTTTTGCAATGATTGTTGCATTCCAATATTATACATATCTATGTATATTTTATCGGTTAAAATTGTTGGTTGCTTAGAATGATCTATTTTTATTGGTATAAATTTTGTTTCTCCTTTAGTAGATTTATTTAGTGCTACTTGCCATTCTAAGTTTACCATTCCGCTCTTTAATGAATTTTCACTTATGAAAAAGAAAAAATACTTACATTTTTCTAAACCATTATTCATTTCGCTAATTATTCCATCGCCTGGTTTTATTGACCAAGAATCATAAAATACATTTTCTTTTCCGTATCTATTAGCTAATGATACTGCTATTGGTTCTACTACATCTTTATCTTTATAATTATGACTTAAAAAAATCATATAAATTCAACTCCTAACATTATCTATTATTTACTAACCACTCATACACTTCATCTTCTGTTAAAACTCCATGTTTCAATTTATTAACTCTATCTTTAGCATCTTTTTTCCATTTATCAAAATCCTTCTTCATTTGCTTATTATCTTTATTTCTAGCAACAACCATAGATTTTAACTGGTATAATCAATCTCATAAAATTATTAGTTATACAATATCTCAAAATTCAAGAAAAATCAATAGTTTTATAATTCCTTTACCTAATTCAGTTAAACATCTAATAAATGAACCGTTTTGGAGTAAAAAAATAGACTTATCAAAACTTAAAAGTATTGATAAGTCTATTGGTGCAGATGGCCGGAATCGAACCGGCACGGTTTATTCAACCGCAGGATTTTAAGTCCTGTGCGTCTACCAGTTCCGCCACATCTGCATATTTGAACTGGTTTTATCTTGACGACAATAGTTATTATAATATTTGTTCTTTTTTTTGTCAATAGGTTTTTACATATTTTTTTAAATTTTATAAAAATTTTAAGAAGCCTGTACAAAATTAGGCTTCTTATAGATTAATTTTAAGTATTGTCTGTTCCTGTTCCTTCTGCTCCATCAAAAGGTATAAATTTATTTACAACACTTTCAGTTGAAACATCATCTGCTCTAAACATCATAAATGAAGTATTTATTTTATTTTCAACTAATTGTTCTACTTCTTCTTGTGTTGCATGTTCTGCTAAAACTAATTCACTAACTAAGATTTGTTTTGCATTATTTAACATTTTTTTCTCGCCTGTTGAAAGACCTTTTTCTTTTTGCTTAAAACTTAAATTTCTTACAACATCAGCTATCTCATAAATATCTCCGCTCTTCATCTTTTCCATATTATCTCTATAACGTTTATTCCAATTTTTATCCATAGCTGTTTCATCTTGTTCTAAAACTCCAAATACTTTATCTGCTGATTCTTTGTTAATTATATTTCTAACCCCAACTTCTTCTGCCTTTGCAGTTGGTATCATTACTTTAACCTCACCTGGCATTTTTAAAATATAATATGACTGTTTTTGTCCTAAAATATCTTTTTCTTCTATTGCATCTATTGTTCCTGCCCCGTGCATTGGGTATACAATTTTGTCTCCTACATTGAACATGTAAGTCACTCCTTTCAGCATTTTTATTAATTTGGCAAAA
Source organism: uncultured Clostridia bacterium (assembly GCA_944387445.1). Lineage (GTDB taxonomy): Bacteria > Bacillota > Clostridia > TANB77 > CAG-508 > CAG-269. The sequence goes on from CALXEX010000008.1 coordinate 61,181, forward strand.
AAAATATAATAAAGTTATGTCAATACTTTACCTTTTTATAACTTTATTGGATTTTTTAACCATATTTATTATACTACAAAAAAAGGTAAAAGTCAAAGCCATTACCGTCATTTTTTATGTTTATTTTTGTTCTAT
>CALXEX010000009.1 GCA_944387445.1 uncultured Clostridia bacterium
GAGGTAATTTAAATGATTAAACCATTAGGAAGTAGAGTATTAATAAAAATGAAAGAAGGCGAAGAAACAACTAAAAGTGGAATCATATTAGCACAAGGTGCACAAGAAAAACCACAAGTAGCAGAAGTTATAGAAGTAGGACCTGGCGAAATCATAGATGGAAAACCAGAAACAATGATTGTAAAAAAAGGTGATAATGTTATTGTTAGTAAATATTCTGGAACAGAAGTAAAATATGAAGGAACAGATTATATTATCGTAAAACAAGATGATATATTAGCTGTTGTAGAGTAAATAAAAATTAAGGTTTATAAGAATTAATTTGAAGGGAGATAGAGAAAAATGGCAAAAGTTATTAAATTTGGAGAAGATGCAAGAAAATCTTTATTAGAAGGTGTTAACAAATTAGCAGATACTGTTAAAGTTACATTAGGACCAAAAGGAAGAAATGTTGTTTTAGACAAAAGTTTTGGAGCACCACTTATCACAAATGATGGTGTTACAATCGCAAAGGAAATCGAATTAGAAGATAAATTCGAAAATATGGGTGCAAGATTAGTTAAAGAAGTTTCAACAAAAACAAACGATGTTGCAGGTGACGGAACAACAACAGCCACAGTTTTAGCACAAAGTATGATTAAAGAAGGTGTTAAAAATGTAGCAGCAGGTGCAGATCCAATGGCAATTAAAAGAGGTATGGACAAAGCTGTCAATACTGCAGTAGAAGGATTAAAAGAAATTAGTTCAGATGTTAATGGAAAAGATGATATTGCAAGAGTTGCAAGCATTTCTGCAAACAATGAAGAAATTGGAAACTTAATTGCAGAAGCAATGGAAAAAGTTTCAAAAGATGGTGTCATTACAATTGAAGAATCAAAAACATCAAATACAGAATTAAATGTTGTAGAAGGAATGCAATTTGACAAAGGATATTTATCACCATATATGGTAACAGATACAGAAAAAATGGAAGCTGTTTTAGACAATCCATATATCTTATTAACAGATAAAAAGATAAGTAATATTCAAGAAATCTTACCATTACTAGAAAGTCTAATGCAAGAATCAGGAAAACTATTAATTGTTTGTGATGATATGGAAGGAGAAGCATTATCAACATTAATCTTAAATAAATTAAGAGGCGTATTAAATGTTGTAGCTGTTAAAGCTCCAGGATTTGGAGATAAGAGAAAAGCAATGTTACAAGATATTGCTACATTAACAGGAGCAGAAGTTATCACATCAGATTTAGGATTAGAATTAAAAGATACAACAATTGCACAATTAGGTAGAGCAAAACAAGTAAAAGTACAAAAAGAAAATACTATTATTGTTGATGGTGCAGGAGATAAACAACAAATTGCTGATAGAGTTGCTCAAATTAGAGCTCAAATCAATGAAACAAAGAGTGATTATGATAGAGAACAATTACAAGAAAGATTAGCTAAAATTGCTGGTGGTGTAGCTGTTATCGGTGTTGGAGCTGCAACAGAAGTAGAAATGAAAGATAAAAAATTAAGAATAGAAGATGCTTTATCTGCAACAAAAGCAGCAGTAGAAGAAGGTATTGTTGCAGGTGGTGGAACAGCATTAGTAAATGTTATACCAACTGTTGAAAAATTAGTAAATACACTAGAAGGTGGAGAACAATTAGGAGCTAAAATTGTATTAAAAGCATTAGAAGAACCAGTAAGACAAATTGCTATAAATGCGGGATTAGAACCAGCTGTAATTGTTAATAAAGTAAAGAGTGAAAAAGTAGGTGTTGGATTTGATGCAGCAAAAGAAGAATATGTAGATATGAAAAAAGCAGGAATTGTAGATCCTACAAAAGTTACAAGAAGTGCCTTACAAAATGCAGCATCAATTGCTTCAATGGTATTAACAACAGAAAGTTTAGTAACAGATGCTCCAGAAAAGAAAGAGTGTTGTGGAGGACATGATGGAGCACCAGCAGGAATGGATGGAATGTATTAATAAAAAAGAACATATAAAGGATAAAATACTTTATATGTTCTTTTTTTCGTATACAACAAGGTTAGGATTCTTATATAAAATTTTCCTATACAACAAGGTTAAACTATTTTATGAATTTTTAGAAAAATGTATGTATTTCAGATTTATCTGGAAGAATAGGTTCATAAACTGTTCCGGTAAACCATAAATCTTTTGAAACTTTGTCTCTAATAAAGAATAAGAAAGGTCGATTAATATTTATTACTTTAGGAGGTGTAGGGTTATAAAACATGCCTTCACTAAAGGTAAGAGTAACTGCAGATGCTTTTATCCCTTTTTCTGTAAAATCAATAGTGGCTTTATGTAATATATCATTAATAAAAAGAGTATTGTTTGAAATATTAGAAAAATCAGCTAATGAGTTATCAAACATATCTGTAATACCTAAGTGCATTAAATTTTCTTTTAATAATAATGTGTTATTAAATGAAAATCTTGGAATAGAAATAGCTATACCATATTTTGTTTCGGAAGCTAAAGTAGAATGATTTGTAATATCATTAAGGATATCTGAATGAAAATTTTCTATATAGGTAGACAGATTATCATTTGGCATAATAGCAATAAATTCTAATTGTATATTTTCATATTTTTTTAGATCCATTGTTACAGAAGTGATAGTCTCATCTTGATAATAAGAAAAATGATTATTCGAAGTTTCTTTTTGCATCATGACTGTTGGTATGATAGAACCATTTTCCAAGTGAAAGTTTTTGATACTTATACTAGAAGCATCGAAATCATCTTCCCATTCCATATCAATAGCTAAAGCATTAATCAAAAGAGTGTCTGTGCTTTCTAAAAGAGTAGTATCTAAGATGTTTTGGATAATTCCTAAAGTTTTATTTTTAATCCAATCATTTATCGTGGTTGGATTTTTAAATGAATCCAATTTTATTTCTGCATGATAGTTAGAAGTCAACCAATTTTTGTAATCTTCTTTAATGTGTTGAGCATATGAATCTTTTATAAATAGCCCATTTGCAAAAGATAAAATGGGGTAGATATTAGAGTAAGTATTGCAAAATGGTTGAATGCCAATCTGGCTTTCTAATTGCATTTTTGTATTTCCATTAGAACCGTCTTTTAACATGTTTAGACCACATAATATAGATAAAGGGCTATATACTGAATTTTCTTTTGTGTTGTTTAATTTTAAAAATGTTAATAAAAAATTTGTCAAATGATCATTTCGAGGGATATGATTTGTTTCCATTTGTATCACCTTTTAAGAATAATTAATAAAATTATCTTAATCCTTTCTCATAAATTTTATAAAATTAGTATAGCATAGAGGATAAGATATTACTATATATAAAATTAAAAAAAGTAAAAAGCAATTGTCAAAAAATAAAACTTATACTATAATGAAATTGATTAAAAAGCTTATTATTGTAAAAATAGTAAAACATAGGAGAAAAGAATGTTAATTTTCATTTTAATAATCATGATAGTATATTCATTCATAATGAAAAAGATAGTATCAAAAAATAAAATGCAATATATATATTATAGAGATATTCCAAGTAAAGATTCTCCTGCAATTGTTGGAAAAGTAGTAAAAGGGCATACAGATGGAAATGATATTATTGCAACAATTTTGACTCTTGTTAACAAAGGATATATTAGAATTGAAAAAGAAAAAGTGAGAGGAAAAGAAAAAACAGTCTTGTACTTAGAAAAAAATGCAAAAATATTGGAATTAAAAGAATACGAAATGTTTCTCATAAACCAAATATTTAAGGAGAATGATAGAATAGTATTTGAAGAGTATATAAAAAGCAATACATTTAAGCAAAATTTTAAAACATTTGATGAAATGCTAGATAGAAGAATGAAAACGAAAAAGGTATATAAAACATCTTTATTAAAAAATATAAATAAAATTGTATTATTAGTTAGCTATTTTATATTCGGACTAAGTCTTTTTTACTCTATAATAACACCAATAACAATAGGAATTAATAACATGATTAAGTTAAATACACAAACTGTTATTAGTATAACATTAATGATTGCTGGAATTATATATGTATTTGTTGCATATCAATATGATTCATTCATTAATAAAAGAACAAATGCATATGAAAATATAAATTTAAATATTGCATATCTCATATTATGTGTTTTGTTAGGAGTATTTTTAATTTTTAGTAAAGGGATTAATTTATATAGTATATTAGATGAAGAACTCGTATGGTATAAAATCAGTATAAATTTTATACTTTCAATTACAACACTTTTATATATGTTTCATGTAATAAAACATACACGAAAACAGGAATATATATATTATATTTTTGTGATGATTAGTATACTCACAATGATATTTGAGATGAAGTTAGGAATGGGAATTTGTATACTATTTTTGGCAACATATGTATTTTTTAAAACACCAAAACATACGCATTTAAAGAAAGAAGAAGATTTATATAAATGGATAGGTTTTAAAAATTATCTAGAAGATTATTCTATGCTATCACAACAAGACTCTAATGCAATTATAATATGGGAAACATATTTAACATATGCAATAGCATTAGGTGTTAATAAAAAAATAGTAAAAAAATATGCACAATTAAACCATACAGATTGGTTAAATGAAATATATTTAAAAAATATATATGTAGAATACTTTGAATAAAAGGGGAGAAAGAGTAATGGAAGAAAAAATTGTTAATAAAATTATACCACTTAACACAATAATAGAAGTGGCAAATTATTTAGAAGATATGACAGAAGAATATAATAGAAAATTTCAAATAGATGCACGAAAAAATGAGGGAGTAAAATTTACTGAACAAGTGCATGAATTTAAAGGAGAGAAAGCAAGTGTAGATTACTTAATCCGATTTAAAGATGGTAAAGAAATTAAAAAATCAGATTATAATTGGTTTGTAGGGATGTTAAATAATCTGAGTATCATAAAAGGAATACGCATTTTTTCTACCATCAAATATCATGTAGTAGATAGAAAGAGTGGTAGAGATACTCAATTTATGCATTTGTATACATTTGTGAATTTTAGTGAAGAAATGGCTAGTATCAAAGTTGAAGGAAAAAATATGGAAGAAGAAACTTATAGAGTACATTCTTACATCAAAGGAATGATAGAAAACAATGAACACAGATATAATAAGACAGTAAAAAATAGAAAACTTAGAATACAAAGCTTAAGTTTTTCAATTGGTTTTATCTTATCATATATTATATATTTTATATTACTTGCAAATAAGAATAATTTTTCTATCAGTTTAGCAAGTTACCTTGATAATAAGATGATACTTGTTTTTGGACAATGGTTTATTGCCGCAATTATAGGAAATATATTTGGCTTACCAATTATGATGGCATTATATAAGAATATTCTACCAAAAGCAAAAGTTTCTCATTATAGTCGAAATGTTCATAGAAATGTATATGTGGATAATATAGAGAATTATATTTCAAATAACGAAGTACAGATTGGTAAGTTTGCCAATAATGGAAAAAATAGGGAGATTATAGAAAAAATATATAAAGTGACTAGTAAAATTGTTTTAGTACAATTAGCAATTAGTATCATATTATTTCTTATATTAAAGTAGGGTAAAAAATAAATGCAATAAAAGAGAACATTTAACCGTTATTGTAGTTAAATGTTCTCTTTTGTTGCTGTCATGGTATCAATTTGAAACATTAATTTTTTCACCATTGTATGTTGTAGCAATTAATGAGGTAGCTTCATGCATAGCACCTGTATATGTAATATTAACTACTTCAATAGAAATAACTTGACTTAAGTCTTCTACTTTTTGAGCAACAAAATTATTTGAATTTATCATTGTATCATCTATATAATATACAGTTCCACTTCTGGTTAAAAAGTAAACAGCTATTGGTATAGCACCTTCTTCAGAAGAGAGAATTTTTATAGAAACGACTTCTTCACTTATTCCTGTTATTGACTTAGATATATCTGTATCAGAATTTGCTGTATGCATATTAAAAAGTATTTCTCCATTATAAAGACCAACGGTTGTATATTCTACATCTGTTATATTTTGGGAATTATCTTCAAGAACCATATAAATAGAGTCATTTGGATTATTCGTACAATTACTTCCTTCTATTTGTGTACCGGTTTTTGTATATAGCATATCCATAGTTTCTGAAAAAGATATTGGTGCTTCATTAGAAGAAGAGTCTTCTGTCGTATTTGCTTGGGTAGATGTAGAATTATTGGCATTGGCTAATTCAGTTTCAAGTTTTTGAATTTGAGATTTAAGTTCTGTGATTTCTACTTCTTTGGAATCTGGTACACTCGAAGTAGTGTTTATCTGAAGATAAATATAAAAAGATGTTATAATCAAAATGATAAGAACAATGATAATTAAGAAAGTGATTAGAAGACGATGTGTTTTTGTACCCTTTCTTTCTTCCATTTTTTTCACCCCCTTTTATTATTAAAATATAAATTGTAATTATGACATCATAATATCATGTGTGTCTTTTTTTTACAATAGAACTATGAAAAAGATGAGAAAATGAATGGAATGTATTAATAAAATGATAAATACAGAGATGGAAAATTAAAAAAATCCATCTCTGTATTTTATATATTAAGGTTAAACTATAATAAGAGGAACTATAAAAATTAGCAAAGGATAGAGGAAATATTATAAATAGATTGTTATTTAATATAACAAAAAGACTTATACAGAAAAGTATAAGTCTTTTTTTCTGGTGGCTTCAAGTGGAATCGAACCACTGACACGAGGATTTTCAGTCCTCTGCTCTACCAACTGAGCTATGAAGCCATAAAAAAATGGCGACCCGGAACGGGCTCGAACCGTCGACCTCTAGCGTGACAGGCTAGCGTTCTAACCAACTGAACTACCGGGCCGTAAAACATGGTGGTCGCTACAGGGCTCGAACCTGTGACCCCCTGCTTGTAAGGCAGATGCTCTCCCAGCTGAGCTAAGCGACCATGTCCTTTCGACGAAATCTAGTATACAAAATTTTTAATAAGTTGTCAATAGATTTTTATAAAAAATTCAAAAAAAATTCAAAAAAAATTCAAAAAAATTTAAACTGATCTCCCAAACACTTGAAAAATACTAAAAAAGAACGATTTTAAAAATTAGAAATAAAAAAATAGAAACAGTAACACAAATCCATAAAAAACATATTATATATCATACAGAAGAAAGAAAAGAAAAACATAGTTCTTTTAACGGAAGGAGGTCTAGACTATGCCAGAGAACAGAGGATGCGGAGGATTCGGATTTGGTGATGATTGTTGCTGGATTATAATCCTTATCTTATTAATATGCTGTTGTTGCGGAGGTAACAGAGGAGGATGTTGCTAATCCTATAAAGTTACTTGTCGAATAGGAGAAAATGATTTATCCTAAAAAGAGAAGTGGTTTTCACTTCTCTTTTAACTATTGTGTGTCCTCAATCGGACATTATTTCTCATCATATTTCATATTGTCACCATATCGTTTTACTTTTTGTGTCGTTGTTTTTTCAAACTCTTTATCTCTAATAATAAATCCTTTAATATGTTTATAATTTGGTAATTTACTATTAACATTTGAAACAACATCAGAAATAATTTTTTTAATTTCTTCTTTTGTAGGAACACTACCTTTTAAATATTCTGAAATAGCTTCCAAATTTGGATAGATTTGTGCTTTTACATAGGTTTCATCATCATCTTCCTCTTGAATACCTTGAACCAAAGCTTCAGATATTAAAGGATTGTCATTTAAGTAATATTCTACTTCTTCAGGGTAAATATTTTTTCCATTTTTGGTTACGATAACACTTTTACATCTACCTGTAATGTATAAATAACCATTTTCATCAATTTTTCCTAAGTCACCTGTATGGAACCAGCCGTCTTTCATGACATTTGCAGTTGCTTCGGGGGTATTATAATATCCTAACATAACATTTGGACCTTTAACGATAATTTCACCAATGCCTTCACTATTTGGAGAATCAATTTTATATTCTACATTGGGAATAGGTAGTCCAGCAGAATCATCTTTTTGGAAGAAGTCTGTGTTTCCAGCGACTAAAGGAGAACATTCTGTTAAACCATATCCTTGTAAGGTATTTAAGTTTAATTTTCGAAAATCAGATAAAATTTCTGGATTAGCAGAAGCAGCACCAACAATAAATACACGTAATCTTCCGCCAAGTGTATTTTTGACTTTGGTTTTTACTATTTTCTTTAAAAAGAAAGGAAGTGTGTCAAATGGATTTTCATCTTGATTTTCTTTTCTATATTTTGCTGGTAATGTTTTATTCATATTTCTAACAATGGTTTTATGCATTTTTTCTAATAGTAAAGGAACACATAAAATGACAGAAGGGTGAAATTCAGCCATATTTTTTGCAATATATCGTAATCCTTCACAATGTGCAATACTGGCGCCACTATAAATTGGTAATAAAAAGCCTAATGTACATTCATATGTATGATGTAAGGGAAGGACTGAGAAAAATAAGTCACTTCTTTTTACTTTTACAATTCCATAAGTGGAAAGAATATTAGAGCAGATATTTCTTTGTGATAAACAAACGCCTTTTGCATTTCCGGTTGTTCCAGAAGTAAATAACAAAACACGTAATTCATCAGGATCAATTTGAATATGATCGAAATCATGAAAGCCATTTAAATAACTATCTTTTCCAAATATTTTAAGATTATCAAAATATAAGATATCGTTTGTTTTTGCATCAATTTTATCAAAAGAAATCAATGTGGTTTCTTTATTATTTAGTTCTTCTATATGTTCTTTTACAGGAGTTAAATTTTTTAAATCTCCTAATATGCAAACAGCTTCTGAAACATTCATAAAGTTAATAACATCATCTGAATGCAATTCTTTATCAATCGGAACAACAATGCCTACAATAGAAGCAGCTAAATAAGATACACACCATTTATAGCTGTTTTTTCCAATGACAGCAATTCTTTTATTTAAAAAGCCTCGTTTGATTAAATCTGTTCCCAAATAAACGACATCATTTTTAAATTCTTCATAGGTAATAGATACAATGTTTCCGTCTTCATTTTTAAGCTTAAAAGCTGTTCTAGATTTAAAGTTTTCAGCAGAATTGTATAACATATCTTTAAAATTGGTAACATTTTCTGTTTTATGATATTTTAATTTTAATTGTTCAGAAACTGGTATGTTCGTTTTCATATTTTATAATCCTCCTCGTTTAGATAATATATTTTGTTTAGTAACTATATATTACCACAATATGTGGAATCAATCATTAGTTGTAACGATAAAAAGTAGCATTTGTATCTTGCTTAATTGTTAAATTACCATCTAATATAGTTTTATCTCCAGAAGAAAGTGGAATATCAATAGATATGGTTGTTTTAAAATCTTCATCCAAATTATTGGTAATATAGATGTCAAATGAAAGTGTGCAACAGATATCTTCTAGATTGATATTACATTTTTGTAGTAAAGAACCATCATAGGTAATTGGTGATGAAATATCTGTTATCGTATAATCAGATTTTATATTAGAATTTACATAGCTAAAAGTTAAAGGGTTTGCTAAATTATTATATAAAGTTGGTGTACTTAAATCTGTTTCATCATGAGAAGTAATTGTAAATTCAAAAGGATCTGTTATTTGATTAGCTTCATTTATATCACTTTTAGCAAAATCATAGATACTTTTAAAATATAATTTTGGTTCTCCTAATTTGGGCATATTGGAAAATTGTATATTTTCAATATGAACTTTCTTCAAAGTATTTTCTAAAGTGTTTTCATCAGATGTGTTTTTTAGAAATAAAGCAATATCTGTATATTGATATAAATTCTGTATGGTAAAGTTATTGGCTGTATTGGTTTTGTAACTGGCATCAGCACTACTAAATAAAGTGATAGAATCTACTGTAAAAATTGTAGACTGATTTTTATCTGCAAAACGTAATATATCTTCTTCAAAATTTTTCTTTAATATGTATTTTTGAAAAACAAAAAATGCAAGAATGATAACAATACTAATTAAAATAATGGTAATCATCGTTAAAATGATTTTTGATTTTTCCATAGTAATCGTATTCCTTTCTTAAAGCATAATCTCGTCGGAAAAGAATTTTGTAAACACTTATATAATAGTATAAAAAAGCAAGAAAATCAATAGAAAAAAAGCATAAGAATTTTCCAAATTTTTAAATTGACAAAAGTAGACATAAACGGTAAAATAATGATAGGTGATTAGATGAAAACAAAAGAAAAGAAGGGGAAAAAAGTAAAAATAACAATCAAAAATTTTGCGTATCTTTTAGGATTAATAGTATTTATGTTTTATTCAATTCTTTTTTATAATCTATATTTTTCAAAAACAGTATATGCAACAGAAGAAGTAACCAATAATGATACAGAAAATAGAAAAATTAGTCATGCGAAAAAAATAAACTTAGAGGATATCATAATACAAAATACAAATGACGGACAAAGAGAAGAATACGAGGTAAAAGAAGAAGTTTTGGAATATATTACAAAATATAGAACAAATACAAGTATTCCTAAAGGAATTGTACAAGTCGTGCAAGAAGGAAGGCAAGGAATGCAAGAAATAACAATTAAAAAAACATATAAAGATGAGGAAGTTATTCGTGAAGAACAAGTAACGCAAAAAATAACAAAAGCGTCTATTGATAAAATTGTAGAAATAGGTGGAGGTAGTGGGATTAGCAACTATACACCTAAAATAGGAGATACTTTATATGTTACTTCAGATAGATTATCTGTTATGGTAGAACCAGACGAAAATTCACAAAAGATAGCAACACTATTCCAAAATGACGAACTACAATTAAAAGAAATCAAAGATGCTTGGTATCGAATAGAAAGTGGCATGGCAAGAGGATATGTAAAAGCAGAATGTACAACATATTTTCATCCAAACAAACAAAATACACAAGAAACGCAAATACAACAAGTAACAGAAGAAAGTCACAAATCAACAGGAGAATTAAAAAACACATTAAGTTTTAATATGGATTTAAATAAACCAAGTGGTTTATCTATAGAACAATTTAAAAAAGTATTAACAGATAGTAAAGATAAAAATCATATATTTGCTGAGCATGCAGAGTATTTTTATTACATAGAAAAGCAATATCATATAAACGGCATTTTTGTTGCATCAGTGGCAATTCATGAAAGTGCTTGGGGAACATCAAAAATAGCTCTAGAAAAGAAGAATTTATTTGGCTATGGAGCTTATGATACAAGTCCATATAATAGTGCTTATCAGTTTTCAGAGTATTCAGAATGTATAGATTTATTAGCTAGAGTATTTGTGAAATATTATCTAAATCCAAAGGGAACAAATATATATGGTGGAGAGGTAGCAACTGGTTCTTATTATCATGGAACAACTTTAACAGGAGTAAATATCAAATACGCAACAGATAAAAATTGGGCAAATCGTGTATATCAGCATATGCAATATTTGTACAATAAATTGTAAAAAAATTCTTGCTATTTTTCCAAAGTTATTGTATGATATATAGGTATAAGAAAAAATAGGAAGTATTTTGCCAAAAATAAAAAAGAAAGGGGCAACAAATAGATGAAAAAAGCAATAATCATTGTTACAATATTTGCAATTGTTTTTGGAGTATTTATTTGTACAAATACAGTTAGTGCAACAGAACAAGCAATTGATGAAGAAACAGAGAGCAGATTGGTAGAGATAAAAGATAATGTGGCAAATTCATTAGCAGATTATCAAGAAAAATATGGTTCAGATGTATATGGATTGGTAGCATATATATTGAATGTTATTAGAATTTATAGTATACCATTTTGTTTCCTAGGAATTGCAATAGGAGCAATCCATAGATATGTAGTTGGTATTAGAAAGCTAGATACATTGGAAAAAGGTTTAGGATTAATTGTAACGTTTGTAACACTATTAATTATATGCCAAGTATTACCACTAGCATTTGCGGTGTTTGTAAAATTTGGAAGGGGGTAACAAATGAAAGTTTTATTTGCTGTAAGTAATGAAGAGATTTCGCAAGCTATTATAAAAAAATATCAAAAAGAATATAAAGAAATTATTTCACATAAAAACGTATATTACTTTAATGCAATATTAAAAGAAATACAAAAAGATAAATCATATGATAGAATTGTTATAAGTGAAGATTTAGAAGCTTTTTCACATACACAATATGACCAAATAGATAAATTTATATTTGAAAAATTAGATAGCATTAGTGATGAAGCATCTAATATGAATGGAAATGATATACCAATTATTTTAATTTGTTTAGATAGAAGAACAAAATCAGAACAAATGCTAGTAAAATTATTTGGTATAGGAATTTATAACGCGATACTTGGAAATGACAGAAGTGTTGATGAGGTTTGTAGACTAATTCATAGACCAAGACTAAAAAAAGAAGCAAAAGCATATTATAAAATTGATTCCGAAGATGTAACTTATCAAGCTGAAAATGAAAATGATGTTAGTGAAATGGAAATACAAAACATTCTAGCACACTATAAAAGCTTAGGAAAAGATGAAGATAGATATATAGATAGTTTTAATAATATTGCTGCACAATATAATGATACACAATTAAGAATTATTACAAAATTTCTACCATTAAATGTCAGGGCAGTATTAGAAGAAAGATCTCCTAAGTATCAAAAAATCATGTCATTTAATAATAGAGTATCTAATAGCTTAAGGCAAGATAAAAAGAAGGAAGGTACTGGCACAAGTGAAAAATTATTAAAAACAAAAGACAAATCCATTACCATGACGAAACCAGTTGTTATACCTTCTTCTATTAATTCAGCAGGTGTTAGAAAAATGTCTAGACCTAAGAAAACACAAGAAACGCAACAGACATTGCATCAATCTGACCAGCAACAGTCAGTACATCAAATGGCACAACAGGAAAGACAGGTAGTAAGTGCAAAACAGGAACAAGAGCCTTCTGATGTATTAGATATAGAAACTAAACCAGTAGAAGTACCAAGCAACAATGATGTATCAAACAATAATATGGTAGATACAACTGTACAAGAAGTAAAACCAGTAAAAAGAGGAAGAGGAAGACCAAGAAAAAACCCGGTTCCACTAGAAACGACACAAGAAGTAAAACCAGTAAAAAGAGGAAGGGGAAGACCAAGAAAAAATCCACTTCCAGAGGAAGATACTGTGTTACCAGGTTTTGAAGAAGAAGATAATCATGACACTGTATTACCCGGATTTGAAAATGAAGAGGATAATGATACCTTATTACCAGGATTTGAAGATGATACAAATGATACAGTTTTACCTGGAGTAAAAGATCAGGATACTGTATTACCAGGATTTGAAGAAGAGGATAATCAGGATACTACATTACCAGGATTTGATAATTCTCAAAATACAGATGAAAATGATATGATATTACCTGGATTTGACGAAGTAGAATCTGTTCCAGAACAAGAAAATAATGCTATAAAAGAACCAACATTTAATCAAGTAAATGATTTCTCTAATGTTAATCAACAAAGTTATCATAATGATGGATATGATGAATATATTCCATCTAATTCAAGAGACATGACAAGAACAAACAATAATTATGTACAAACAATAGATATTTCAGCACTTTTAACATCTGATAAAAAGATTGTCACTTTTGTTGGAACAAGTAAAAATGGTACATCATTTATTGTAAATAATGTAGCAGAATTATTGTCATCAATGGGAATAAATGTAGCAATTCTAGACACAACAACAAATCGAAATTCATATTATATATATACAAAAAATGAAGAAGCATTAAGAAATATTGCAACAAATAGTATTGAACAATTATCAGAAGGAGTGGCTAATGGTATACAAGTAAACAAGAATTTAACAGTATTTACATCTTTACCAGATGAACAAGATTCGATTAGCAGAGTAGATGAAATATTAGAAACATTAGTAAAGAACTATTCACTAATATTAATTGATTGCGATTTTAATACGCCAGTAGGATATTTCAAACAATCATTAGAAACATACTTAGTACAGTCATTAGATATACTTACCATACAACCACTTACAGCATTTTTAAGAGAATTAAAAGCGAAAAATATATTAGAAGAAGGAAAATTAAAGATTATATTAAATAAATTTGTAAGAATTAGAGGCATAAATGAAAAAACAATTATAGGAGGAATGGCTTTTTATAATGATCCTGCTATGTCATTTATGACAGAATTATTTGATAGAAATCTAATTAAATATATAACAATACCTTTTGAAGAGGATATATATATCAAATATTTAGAAGGTATTATCAATTGTGATATTAATTTAAAAGGATATTCAAAAACATTTATGCAAGTGTTAAAAGCTTTAGGAAATATGATATATCCACTAGTTTCTGGAAAAGGAACTTATAGACCACCAACAGTTGGGGGAACAAATAATCAATCAGGAGTTTTTTCTCCAAGCATGAATGATACATTAAATCAGATGAAAAGAAATTTTTAAATAGGAGGAATCAATCGTGATAATAGTAGGAGTTGCTGTAGTATTAGTAATAATCGTAATTATACTAGTTATCTATAATATAAAGATTAGTCAAAAAATTCAAAAGTTTAAAAATATCAATCAAAAAATTACTAACCTACAAGTTGTTCAAGATTTTATGAATACAATAGGTGAAACATCTTCTGTTGATGAAAAAATAAAGAAAATAAATAATATATTAATTGAAAAATATGAAATCAAATATTCAACAATTGTTGTTTTTAATGGGGCAGAATATGAAATAAAAGCATCTAATGTAGATGAAAGACATTGGGATTCATTAAAATCTTTACAAGATGTAGATATGTTTAAAGATAGTATACAAACGGCTACTCCTAAATATGTTACAGTAAATAATGACAATGAAAGACTTCCTTATCAAAAGATGGAGTTTGGTAGAGCGAAATCAGCCATATTTTTTCCATTATATATAGATAATGTTTATATCGGATATTGGATATTAGAAAGTGGTACACCACACGATTTTGATAATGTTGACATAACTGTCTTAGAGGTGATAAAAGATAACATTGTATCTGTATTAAAAACGGTTGTTCATCAAAAAACATTAGAATCTATTGTAAGAAAAGACTTATTTACTGGACTATATTCAGAAGAATATTTATATGGAGAAGGAAAGAAAATTATAGATCAGTATACAATATCAACAATTTGTATGTTTAGGATTGTTAATATAGAAGAAATTAATCAAAAATATTGTAGAGAACTAGGAAATGAAGTTATAAAAGAAATTAGTAAATATGTTCAAGATAATATTTCAGAAGAGTATGTTTTTGTTAGATATATGGGACCTAAATTTGTTATCGTTTTTTCAGGAGTGGATGCAGAAAGTGTTGCTTCATTTATCAATGATATAAAAGATCATATTGAGCAAATGAAAATATCTTTACCTGAAGATACTAACGATTATACAGTGCAAAATTATGAACATGATCATATGAATATGTCAGAACAAGAAGTAACACCAATTATCAATGTGGCATTATCTTCATATTATAAAGGAACAGGACTAGAGGAGGTTCTAAAAAAATTAGAAGAATATTTAGATAATGCAGATAAACAAGAAAGTGACATAACAAATATATAATACTTAACCTTTTTATATGCAGAAAGATCTTATAGAAGGAAAAATAAAAACTGATTTTTTGATATAAGAATAAAGAAGGAGGGAATTGTATGGAATTTGATAAAACAATGAATTTTAAAGTAGAAAGAGAACAAAATGCAAAAAGCCAAGAAATTTTAAAAGACGTGTATGAAGCTTTAATGGAAAAAGGATATAATCCAATAAATCAAATTGTAGGATATATCTTATCAGGAGATCCTACTTATATAACAAGTCATAATGACGCAAGAAATAAAATAAGAACAATTGAAAGAGATGAATTGTTAGAAAAAATGGTAAAAAAATATATAGGATTAGAAGAGGACTAATATGAGAATATTAGGGATAGATTATGGAGATGCAAGAGTTGGAATTGCTATTACAGATGAACTAAATATTACTGCACAAGGATTAGAAACCATTCAAAGAAATCATTCTGATAAAATTGTACTTAGAAGATTAGATGAAATCTTAGAGACATACGAAGTAGACACCATTGTAGTAGGATTGCCATTAAATATGGATGGAACCATGTCAGAAAGAGCAGAAATCACCCAAAAATTTGTTCACAAATTAAAATGTAAATATAATAAGATAAAAATTGAGGTAATCGATGAAAGACTAACGACTGTATCTGCTCATAAAACAATGAATTTTTTAGATGTTAATAAGCATAAAAAAAAGGATATCGTTGATACAATTTCCGCAGTATATATTTTGGAAACATATCTAAATAAATCGAAAAATACATTGAAAAATTCATATTAATCATGTATTATATGTAATATATAATAAAAAATAAATAAATTGAAAGGAGAAATTTATGAACGATAACGAAAATTATGAAGGAGAAGATTTAGATAACATTGTTATATTAAATGATGAAGATGGGAATGAAGTAAAATTTGAATTCTTAGACTTAGTAGAATTAGAAGATGAAGAATATGTTGTATTACTACCAATTGCAGAAGAAGGAGAAGAGGAAGAAGGAGAAGTTGTTATCTTAAAAGTAGAAGACACAGATGAAGAATCAGACGAAGAATCTTATGTTAGTGTTGATGATGAAGATACACTTAATAGAGTTTTTGAGATATTTAAAGAAAAATTTAAAGATGACTTTGATTTCGTAGATTAGTAAAAAATTTTTTATTGTATATGGAAAATCTTATATTTTCTTAATATAAGATTTTTCTATATAATGTATAAGGCAAAGGGGGAAAAACAAATGAAAAATTTTTCTACATGGTTATTAGTTTGCTTTATGGTAATGTTCTGGGTATTTAGAATTATGATAGCATTAATGGAACAATTACATCAAGATTTTTTCATTAAACCATTTGATTTAACAATAGAAATCATCTTGTTATTTGTAGTATTATTATGCTTAATATTGATTGTAAAAAGGAAAATGCTAGGAGCATTAATTTATTTAGTGGCTTATGGAATGTATTTTGGTACAGATGTCGTAACAAAGGTTACAGCTTTATCAGAAGATGCTTCACAATTTGGAATAAATGAATATACAGCATTAATTGTTTCTTTGATAGGAATTATTTTACCAATAGCCATATTATTAGATTTATTGGCAGATAAAAATAGAAAAGTACACCCTAAAGATAAAAAGACAGATTGGTTTTATAATAATGAGCAATATGATAGAAAACTGGATGAAAGAGCAGATAAGAATAATTATAGAACTTTGTAAATTAGGGACGTTTGGGATATTTGAGAACAAGTCTCAAATGTCTTTTTTAATTTAAAAAATAATAGATGGAATTTTTTAGATTTTGAAAATATAATTAGTTTTCCTTAAAATTAGGTATATATTAAAAAATATAAAAAACTGATAAGGAGTTATAAATAATGGAAGAAGTGGTAAGAAAAGCAAAAGAATTAATGTATGAGCAGACAAAAAAGAATAAAGCGCCTGCATGGGGATTGACTGAAATTGCAATTGAAAAAGGAGAACAATTGGCTAATCAATATCATGTAGATAAAGACTTAGTATTAATATCATTATATTTACAACATACGGTTTTTAGTCGTGTTTATAAAGGAGAAATTCAAAAAAAACATCCACAATTAAGTGCAGAATTTTCTAAAAAATATTTAGAGGAGTGGAGTGTATCTGAGGAAAACCAAAAAGTGATTTTGAATGCAATTGAGGCACATCATAATGCAATTGAAGCAACATCGCTAGTAGCAGAGGTAGTGAAAAATGCAGAATGTTTTAAATTTGTTACTGTAAAAGGAGCTTTAATTTGGCTTCACGAACTTGGATTAAGAGGTGTGCCATATGAAGAATCAGTTAAAAGAGTAATAGAAAAGATGGAGCAAAAGAAGAAATTATTAACATTACCAGCATGTATTGAAGAAGCAGAAAAAAATTGTAAAGATATCCTACGAATTTTTAATTTGTAGAATATAATAGAGCAAATTTTAAATACATACTAGATAAATTAACTATAGTGGATAAAATCAATTTGCAATTAAATGAATAATAAAAATTGATTACAAAAATTATTCAAAAATAAGTTTATGAATATTTATAGAAAAGGGGAAATATGAGTATTTTTAAATTATTTGGTGAAGAGATTAACTATAAAGACATTATACAATTAGATGGTGCATTTTCAGTAGCACATATAAACTATGGTAAATCACCAATATTTAATAAAGTTAGTGGTAAGGACATTGCAAGTAATTCAAGAAAGAATAGTTTGTCATATAGAGAAAAAATTGAAAATATTAATGACTGTATATATTCCTTTAATGGTACAGAACAAAATTTTAAAAAAGATGATAGAATATTATTATGGGAAAGTTATTGGTTAGAATATATAAATGCATTTGATAATCTTATAAATTCATTACCAAATTCGGTAGTTACAATTTATATTGGTAGACAAGCAATTGAAATTGGTCTTAAGTATTTATTATTGAAAAAAACAGGTCAAATAAAAAAAGAGCATGATTTAGGAATTTTATCTAATTTATTATTTACAGAATACAATATCGAAAATGATTATATGGAGTATGTAGATACATTTTGCAGATCTAGACACAAAATTTGAATAAAATAAATATAAAAAGGAATTCCTTATGAAATATAATAGAACAATAAAAAGGAAGTGATAATTATGAAAAATAATAATGAACAAAATTCAAATAGTATGAATATCAACTGGTATCCAGGACATATGGCAAAAACCAAAAGACAAATCATGGAAGATGTAAGATTAGTGGATATTGTCATAGAATTGCTAGATGCACGTATTCCGATATCTAGTCAAAATCCAGATATAGCAGAAATTACAAGAAACAAAAAGAAAATTATTATACTTAATAAATGTGATTTAGCAGATGAAAGACAAAATAAAAGATGGGTGGAATATTTTAAAACAAAATGTATTCCAGCAGTATTAACAGATTCTAACTCTGGAAAAGGAATAGAAGAATGTGTTAGAAAAATAGAAAAAATCATGGAAGAAGATTTGAAAGGACAAGCTGAAAAAGGAAGAATTGGAAGAAAGATAAAAGCAATGGTATTGGGAATACCAAATGTAGGAAAATCTTCGTTTATAAACAGAATATCAAAAAGGACAACGGCAGGTGTAGGAAATAAACCAGGTGTGACAAAACAAAAACAATGGATTCGTATCAACGAAAAAATCGAGTTATTAGACACACCAGGTGTATTATGGCCAAAATTTGAAAGTGAAGAAGTAGCATTACATCTTGCATTTACAGGAACCATAAAAGAAGATATTTTGCAAAGAACAGAAATTGCTTATTATTTGGTTAAATTTTTAATAGAACAGTATCCAAAACAATTATGTGAAAGATATAAACTAACAGAAGAATATATTCATGAACAATTACAAAATGAAGAAAGTCCAGAGAATGAAAATATTTATGAAATCTTTTTAGCAATTGGTAAAAAAAGAGGTTGTATCATTTCTGGCGGTAATATTGATGAAGAGAAAACAGCTAGAATTTTGTTAGATGAATTTAAAAATGGAAAGATTGGAAAAATAACATTGGAAAAAGCCCAATAAAATCTTAGAAAATTAGAAGAAAAATCATATAGAAACTTATAAGGAGTCATAGAAAAATGGAAGAATTCTTAAAAATAGATAGAACAAAACAAGAGGTTGAATTAATGTCACCATTAACATGGGCATATATTGGAGATGCAGTATATGAACTATTTATAAGAAATAAATTAATTAACGAAACAAATCTAAAACCTCATAAATTACATATAGAAGCCATTAAATATGTAAAGGCAAAGAGCCAAGCAGAAAAATTAAACGAAATTTATGAAACGTTAACAGATGAAGAAAAAGATATTGTAAGAAGAGGAAGAAATACACAAAATCATCATTTACCTAAAAATTCGAATGTACAAGAATATATGTATGCAACAGCATTTGAGGCTTTAATTGGCTATTTATATTTGACAAAGCAAAATACAAGATTAAGAGAGATATTTGAAAATATTTGATATTTATGATAATGTCGCATTGGGATCGTTTTTCTGTGCGACATTTTGAGGACAATCAGAAAAATTTTTAATAGGAAAAGTGATGAAATGCAGAAAATTCAAGAATAAGACTTGAAAAATTTACAAATCTATAGTAAAATAGGTATGTTGGAAAACAACATACCTTTTACTTAGCTTATAGATAAGCACCAAATCTTAAGCTCAGTTAAAGGAGAAAACAAAAAAATAGGAGGTGTAAACGATGACAAAGGAAAGAAAACAAGAAATCATTAACACATATAAAAGAGAAGAAAACGACACTGGTTCACCAGAAGTTCAAATCGCTCTTTTAACAGAAAGAATTAATGAATTAACAGAACACTTAAAAGTTCACAAAAAAGATAACCATTCAAGAAGAGGACTTCTAAAAATGGTTGGAAAAAGAAGAAACCTATTAAACTATGTAGCGAAGAAAGATATCAATAGATATAGAGCAATCGTTGAAAAATTAGGAATAAGAAAATAACATATAAGCCCGGTGTATAATCGGGCTTTAAAAAAATTTTAGTAAACTTGAGATTAGGTAAGTAGCTTGTATGATGGACTGTTGGGGACGTGCCAAATCGGACATTTTTTGTCCAAAAGGGACAGACCTCAAAATATATTATTAATTAATTTTTTTAGACTAAGGTCTGTCCCTTTTGGACAAAAAATGTCCGATTTGGCACGTCCCCAACAGCTCATCATAGAGGTTACCATCTAAATTAAGTTTACTAAAGTTTGTCAATGGTGCAAATTTATTTAATTTAGGAGGATTTTTTATGTTTAAAACGTATGAAACAGAATTAGCAGGAAGAAAACTTGTTTTTGAAACAGGTAAAATGGCAGGATTAGCAAATGGAAGTGTATTGGTTAGATATGGGGATACAGTTGTTATTGTAAATGTTACAGCTTCTAAAGAACCAAAAGAAGGAATTGACTTTTTCCCACTTTCAGTAGATTATGAAGAAAAATTATACTCTGTAGGAAAAATACCAGGAGGTTTTATTAAAAGGGAAGGAAAACCAAGTGAAAAAGCAATTTTAACCTCTAGAGCAATTGATAGACCTTTAAGACCTCTATTTCCAAAAGATTTTAGAAATGATGTAGTTGTTGTAGCAACTGTTCTATGTGTTGATCAAGACAACTCACCAGAAGTGGCAGCAATGATTGGTGCTTCAGCAGCATTATCTATATCAGACATTCCATTTGGAGGACCAACAGCAGCAGTTAATGTTGGATTAGTTGATGGAAAGATTATTATTAACCCAACAGAAGAAGAAAGAGAAAAAAGTGATTTAACTTTAACAGTTGCAGGAACAGAAAAGAAAATTGCTATGATTGAAGCAGGAGCAAATGAAGTTCCAGATGATGTGATGTTACAAGCAATTGAAGAAGGACACAAAGAAATTAAGAAAATGTGTCAATTTATTGAAAAAATGAAAGAAGAAATTGGAAAACCAAAATTTGCATATAAATCATTTGCCGTACCAGAAGATGTTTATGAATTTGTAGAAACCAATTTCAAAGAAGATATGTTAACAGCTGTTCAAGAAAGAGATAAAGAAACAAGAGATAATAATATCTCAGAATTAACAGAAAAAATAACAAATAGCTATGAAGAAAAATTTGGACAAGAATCAGCTGAAGAACATAAAGGTGATTTAGGAGAAGCTATTTATAAATTAGAGAAAAAATGTGTAAGACATTTAATTTTTGATGAACATAAGAGAGTAGATGGAAGAGCTTTAGATGAAATTAGACCATTATCATGTGAAGTAGGTCTATTACCTCGTACACATGGAAGTGCTTTATTTACAAGAGGACAAACACAAGTATTATCTGTTGCAACATTAGGTATGATTAGTGAAGAACAAGTGTTAGACGGAATCGATACAGAAGAATCAAAAAGATATATGCATCATTATAACTTCCCAGCATATAGTGTTGGAGAAGCAAGAACTTCAAGAGGACCAGGAAGAAGAGAAATTGGACATGGAGCTTTAGCAGAAAAAGCATTAGTTCCAGTAATTCCATCAAAAGAGGAATTCCCTTATGCTATTAGAGTGGTATCTGAAGTATTATCTTCAAATGGTTCAACATCACAAGCAAGTATTTGTGGTAGTACATTAGCATTAATGGATGCAGGTGTACCAATCAAAAGACCAGTTGCAGGTATTTCAACAGGATTGGTTACAAATCCAGATGATGAAAATGACTATGTTATGCTAGTAGATATCCAAGGACTTGAAGATTTCTTTGGAGATATGGACTTTAAAGTTGGAGGAACAGAAAAAGGAATCACAGCAATTCAAGTAGATATCAAAGTTGATGGATTATCTTATGATATTATTAAAGAAGCTTTTGAAAAAACAAGAATTGCTAGAAAACATATCTTGGAAGATGTAATGCTTCCAGTATTGGACAAACCAAGAGCAGATATTTCTCCATATGCACCAAAAATTGTTAGTACACAAATCAAAGTAGAGAAGATAAAAGATGTTATTGGAACTGGTGGAAAAACAATTAATAAAATTATTGAAGAAACAGGTGTAAAAATTGATATTGAAGAAGATGGACAAGTATTTATCTACTCAAATGATACTAAAAAAGCAGAACAAGCATTAGACATGATAGAAGATATCGTAAGAGATGTAGAAGTAGATGGCATCTATTATGGAGAAGTTATTAGAATTATGAACTTTGGAGCATTTGTAGATTTAGGATGTGGCGGAAAAGAAGGATTACTACACATTTCTCAAATCTCTAAAGATAGAATAAAACATGTAGAAGATGTATTACATGTAGGAGATAAGGTAACTGTAAGAGTTACAGATATAGATGACCAAGGTAGAATTAATTTAACGATGAAAGATTTAGCTGAAACAAAATCAGATGAAAATGAAGAAAATAAAGAATAATATGGAGTTTATAAAAATAACATATTAGAATATAGGGGAGTTGTATGAAATATACAACTCTTTTGTATTCATTTACTTGTTGCTAACGATATTTTTTATTATTTTTTACACCTTGTGTGTCGCAACCACTGATGTTGAAAGATAAATCTTTCAACGAATGCAGGTTGCTCCAATCGCACTCACTTACGTTCGTTTGGTCGCTTACGCGGTGTTTTAAAATAATAAAAAATATCGTTAGCAATAAAAAATAAATATAAAGAAAAGAGGGAAGATATGGGATATATACAAGAATTTTCAAATTATATAGGAAGAATTACAGGCATTGATAGTGAATATATAAAATTAACCATACTAACTGCATTAATATTTTTAGTCTTTGGAATTATAAAAGCGATTATTAAAAAGATATATTCCAATTTACCTGTAAATGACAAAAAGAAATTTTTTAGAAACCGAAAAATCCGAATTATATTAACTGCCATTTCTTTTATATTGGTATTTCTTCTTTGGGGAGAAAAATTATCAGGAATTATTACACTAATTAGTTTTATATCAGCAGGTTTAACCATTGCGATAAGAGAAATTATATTTAACTTTTTTGCAGGTATGTATATTAACATTAATAGACCTTTTGAAATAGAAGATAGAATTGAAATTGATGATGTTATGGGAGATGTTATCAGCAAACATGCCTTAGGATTTGAAGTTTTAGAAATAGGAAAACGAGTATATGGTGAACAAAGTACAGGAAGAATTATTCATATACCAAATTCCTATATCTTTACAAAAACACTTAAAAATTATACAAAAGTATTTAAATACATATGGGATGAAATAAAGGTAGATATCACATTAGATGCAGATATTAAAAAAACAGAAGAATTATTATATGAGATTGTATTTGATAATGAAACCTTAAAAGAAATTCCAAAGAAAATGGAAGATGCAGTTGATGAAGCAATTTTAGAATATAGAATTTATTATAATAATTTAGACCCAATTATCTACATGAAAATTGAAAGGTCACATATAGAAATGTACATCAGATATTTGGTGCACCCAAAAAAAGCGAGAGGTGTGCAAAATGAGATTAACATGAGAATTATGGAAGAATATCAGAAAGGAAATTTACCATTATATATTGATGACTAGTGTTATATAGAAATTGTTTGTGTCGCATAGAGATTGTTTGTCAATGCGACATTTGTCTCATTAAGTTCGTTTGTCTATGAGACATTTTCAACTTTTTTTGAAAAAAACTTGCATTTTTGGTAAAAAGTGGGTATAATATATAAAGAAAACAACAAGAGCGAGAGAGTGGGAACAAATCCCACTCTTAAATTTTGAAAAAAGGAGGAAAACTTCTTGGCAAATATAGAAGAAAAAGTTGAGAACCTATTAAAAGATAAAATAGAAAATATAGGGTATGACTTGTATGATGTAGAATATGCAAAAGAAGGAAAAAATTATTTTCTAAGAATCTATATTGATAAACCAGAAGGAATTGATTTAAAGGATTGTGAAAAAGTAAATGATGCCATATCTGATTTACTAGATGAAGCAAATTATATCAAAGACCAATATTTCTTAGAAGTGTCATCACCAGGGATAGAAAGAGTATTAAGAAAAGATAAACATTTAGAGCAAAATAAAGGAAAAGAAATTGCTATCAAATTATTCAAGAAAGATGTATTAGGAAATAAAGAATACCAAGGAATATTAAAAGATTTTGATGATGAATATATAATTTTAGAAGATGATATAAAGGTTGAAAGAAAGAGTATTGCACAGATTAAAACCGTATACGATTGGAAGTAAATGTTAAAAAGTAAGAAAGGAAGGAAAAAAGATGAAAAGCAAAAGTAAAGCAAAAGAGCCAGCAATCGATAATAAAGAATTAATATTAGCTTTAGAAGAATTAGAAAAAGAGAAAGGAATCAAAAAAGAATATTTATTAGAATCTATTGAAACAGCATTATTAACAGCATACAAAAGAAATTTTGATGCATTAGATAATGTAAAAGTGGTAATGGATCCACAAACTGGTGCAACACATGTATATTCTATAAAAGAAGTTATGGAACATGCAAATGATAGTGCTTTAGAAATTAGTTTAGAAGATGCGAAAAAAATTAACAAAGATGTGAATATTGGGGATTCAGTCGAAGTAGAAATTGTTCCAAGAAACTTTGGAAGAATTGCAGCACAAACAGCAAAACAAGTTATTATTCAAAAATTAAGAGAAGCAGAAAGAGAAATTATTTACACAGAATTTAATGATAGAAAAGGTGAAATCGTTTCAGGTATTATCCAAAAAGCAGATAAAAATATCGTAGTAATGGATTTAGGAAGACTAGAAGGAATTATGCCAACAAAAGAACAAGTTCCTACAGAAACGTATAGAGTAAATGATAAAATAAAAGGATATGTATTAGATGTCGAAAGAGGAGCAAAAGGAGCACCACAAGTTATTGTATCTAGAAGTCATCCTGATTTTGTAAGAAAATTATTAGAATTTGAAATACCTGAAATTTATGAAGGGGTTATCGAAATTAAGAGTGTATCAAGAGATCCTGGATATAGAAGTAAAGTAGCTGTTTATTCTCCAGACCCAAATATTGACCCAGTTGGTTCTTGTGTAGGACAAAAAGGGGTTAGAATTCAAAATGTTATCAATGAATTAAATGGAGAAAAAATAGATGTTATTGAATGGAACGAAGATCCATCTATCTATATATCTTCAGCATTATTACCAGCAAAAATACTAGCAGTAGATATAAAAGAAGAGGAAAGATTTGCACAAGTCATTGTTCCAGATGATCAATTATCACTTGCTATTGGAAAATCAGGACAAAATGCAAGATTAGCTGCAAAATTAACAAATTGGAAAATTGATATTAAGTCAGAATCACAATTTAGAGAGATGTTAATGAAAGCACAAGAAGAAACTGAAACACAAAATGAAGAATCTATAGAAGAAAATCAACAAGAAGTAGAAAATGAAGAATAATTGAAATTTTGAAACATACAATAAAATGGATAATTATACTAGGAAAAAGCAATTTTTTCAGTCAAGAACAAACTGTTCGAATGGAGGGTTTTAAGTGAAAAAAATACCACAAAGAACCTGTATGGGATGTAATGAAAAAAAGGACAAAAATCAATTAATTAGAATTGTAAAAAATAAAGAAAATGAGATAAACATAGATAGAACAGGTAAAATGGAAGGCAGAGGGGCATATATTTGTGATGATATCAAATGCCTAGAAAAAGTAATCAAATCAAAAAGATTAGAAAGAGTGTTAGATATCAATATATCAGATGAAATTTATGAAAGTTTAAGAGGTGTCATTCTTGGTAAATAAGAAAATATTAGGTTTAATTGGATTATCTGCAAAAGCACGGAAAAATAGCTTTTGGTGCAGACAGTGTAGAAAATAGCATTAAGAAGAAAACAGTAAAGTTAGTGATTCTAGCAGAAGATTCATCAGATCGAACAAAAGATAAATTTAAAAAAATATGTGAACAATTTCATATACCAATCATACAAATAGCAGATATTGAAACATTGAGCAAAGCAATTGGAAAGAAAAATAAAGCAATACTTGGTATACAAGATATAAATTTATCTAAAGAAATAGAAAAAATAAACAATGGGGGTGAAGTTCTTGGGTAAAATAAAAATACATGAAATAGCTAAAAAACTAAATTTAACAAGCAAAGAAGTATTAGATATTGCTAACAAATTAAATATTGAAGCCAAAAGTCATTTAAGTGGTGTGGAAGAAGAAGAGGCCAAAAGAATAGAAGAAGCAATTGCAAAAAAAATGGCAGGAACAAAGAAAAGTGCAGATAATAAAGAGGCAAAAAAAGATTCTAAAAAAGACAATAAAAAAGAAACACCTGTGATTATCAGAAGAGAAGTGATTATTGCACAAGATGAATCTGAAAAAGAAAAAGAAGTGGTAAAAAAACAAGAAAAAAGAAATAGCAATATTGGTTTTGTGGAAAGAAAAACAAACAAAGACTATAACATTGTCTATCGAAATAAGCCAAATAAACCAATGACCGTAAGCGAATTGTTCGGATTAAATAAACAAGAACCAAAGAAGGAAGAAGTTAAAAAAGAAGAAAAAACAGAAGTAAAAAGTGAACCAGTTGTAAAGGAAGAAGTGGTTGCAAAATCAGAGACCAAAACGGTTCAAGAAGAAAAATCTAACAAAGTTCCAGAAAAGGTTGAAGAAAATAAAAATATGAAAACAGAAACAAAAAATGTAAAAGTAAATAACAATCATATGAATAATCAATATCAAAATAGAAATAATAATTATAATAATCAAAGAAGAAATAACTACAACAACAATAATACGACTAACTTCAATAACAGAAATAATAAATTTAATAATCGAAATACCAATAATAATGAACGTTATGGAAAACGACCATTAGATGAAAAAGGAATTGAGAAAAATATTAAAAATATTATGGCAACTGAAGTCGTAGAAAAAGAAACCGTAAGAGAATATAATAAAAACATTGATAAACAGAAAAATAATAATCGATTTGATGAAAATAAAAATACGAAAAAATCAAAAAATAGAAGAAATTCTAATAATGGTAACTTTGATGAAGGAAAATTAAAAACATTAAAAACAGCAAATCAATTATCAAATATGTTTGATGAACAAGATGGTGGTATGTTAGATTACTATGATTTAACAACAGAAAGAGGAAGAAGAGGAAAGAAAAAGAAAAATCAAAATCAAGAAGAAAGAACAAAACAAAAAATCTTCAAATTAACAGATATTGAAATTCCAGAAAGTATTACAGTAAAAGATTTGGCAGCTGAAATGAAAAAGACAACAGC
Organism: uncultured Clostridia bacterium; assembly: GCA_944387445.1. Lineage (GTDB taxonomy): Bacteria > Bacillota > Clostridia > TANB77 > CAG-508 > CAG-269. Next base: position 28,020 of record CALXEX010000009.1, read on the forward strand.
AGAAGTTATTAAAAAGTTATTAGGATTTGGTGTTATGGCAACCATTAATCAAGAAATTGATTTTGATACAGCATATTTAATTGCTCAAGAATTTGGTATTACAGCAACAAAGAAAGAAACCGTAACAGAAGAAGATATCTTATTTGATGAATCTGAAGATAGAGAAGAAGATTTAGTACCAAGACCACCAGTTGTTGTTGTTATGGGACATGTAGACCATGGTAAAACATCTCTTTTAGACGCTATCAGAAAAACAAATGTGATTGAAGGAGAAGCAGGAGGAATCACCCAAGCTATTGGTGCATACATGGTAAAAATCAATGATAGAGAAATTACTTTCTTAGATACACCAGGACACGAAGCATTTACAGCAATGCGTGCAAGAGGTGCACAAATTACAGATATTGCTATCTTAGTAGTTGCTGCCAATGATGGTGTTATGCCTCAAACAATTGAAGCGATTAACCATGCAAAATCAGCAGGAATTCCAATTATTGTGGCAATTAACAAAATTGATTTACCAGATGCCAATATTGATAAAGTAAAACAAGAATTAATGGCTTATGAATTAGTACCAGAGGAATGGGGTGGAGATACCATTTATGTTCCAATCTCTGCTAAAAAACATCAAAATATTGATCAATTGTTAGAGATGGTATTATTAGAAGCAGATGTATTAGAATTAAAGGCAAATCCACATAAACAGGCAAAAGGAGCCGTTATAGAAGCTAGACTAGATAAATCAAGAGGGGCCATTGCAACAATGCTAGTACAAAGAGGAACTTTAGATGTAGGAGATACCATTGTGGTTGGTTCATCAATCGGAAGAATCAGAGCTATGGTAAATGATAAAGGTAAAAAAGTAAAATCAGCAGGACCATCAACACCAGTTGAAATCATGGGATTAACAGATGTTCCAGAAGCTGGAGATACTTTCTATGAAGTAAAAAATGAAAAAATGGCAAAACACTTAATTGAAAGAAGAAAACGTCAAGCAAGAGAAAAAGCAATTAATAGTGTGACAAAAGTAACATTAGACAATCTATTTAGCCAAATGGAAGAAGGAAAACTAAAAGTATTAAACTTAATTGTAAAAGCAGATGTACAAGGTTCTGTAGAAGCTGTAAAACAATCATTAGAAAAATTACAAAATGAAGAAGTAAAAGTAAAAGTTATCCATAGTGCTGTTGGAGGAGTTAATCAATCTGATGTGACACTTGCAAAAGTATCTAATGCCATTATCATTGCATTTAATGTAAGACCTGACCATACAGCAAAAGAAATGGCAGAAAAAGAAGAAGTAGAAATTAAACAATATTCTGTTATTTACCAAGCAATCGAAGATGTAGAATCTGCTATGAAAGGAATGCTTGCACCTAAGTATGAGGAAAAAGTTATTGGAAATGTAGAAGTAAGACAAACATTCAAGATTTCAAATGTAGGAACCATTGCAGGAGCTTATGTATTAAATGGAAAAGTAGAAAGAAATGCAGGTGTAAGAGTGATTCGTGATAACATTGTTATCCATGATGGACATCTAGTAACCTTGAAGAGATTTAAAGATGATGTAAAAGAGGTTACAAAAGGTTTTGAATGTGGAATGCAAATTGAAGACTATAATGACATCAAAGAAGGAGACATGATTGAAGTATATGTAATGGAAGAAATTAAGAGATAAAGGGAAAATATGATTTTCCTTTTTTCTCAAAGATTAATCTCGTTTTGTGAGAGATTGTCAATATATTTTTATTGTATAAGAAAATAGAGGTATCTTATATAATAAAGAAAAGGAGATGAGCCTCTTTTGAGTAAGTATTCTGAAAAAATTATAAGACAAACAAAAGAAGCTAGAAGGTTAGCAGAAAAGAAAAATAGAACAGTAGAAGAAAAAGAATCCAGACAATTAAAAGCAGAGAAAAAGCGTGTAAGAAAACGAATTAGGAAGATAGAAGAAGCACAAATGCTAGAACGTGTGAAAGAACAAGAAGTAATTAGAGGAAGAAGAATTTTACAAAAGAATTATTTAGAGAGTCTAAAAGTAGGAACGCCCACACAAATAGGTTTGGCTAGACAAAGCATACTTACTTATGAAATAGGTAGAAAATTAGAACAAGAAACTAAAGGAGAAATCACTTTATAAAGGAGAGAATTTTATGCAAGGAAAAAATAATCCTAGATTAGGAAGAATTGATGAAGAGTATAAAAAAGAACTTAGTCAAATTATTGGATATGAATTAAAAAATCCAAATGTAACAGGAATGATTAGTGTTACAAAAGTAAAAGTAACCAATGATTTAAAATTTGCAAAAGTATATGTTAGTATTTTAAATTCTAAAAATATAAAAGATACATTGGCAGGATTAAAAAAATCATCAGGATATATCAGAAGTGAATTAGCTAAAAGAGTGAACTTAAGAAACACACCAGAATTAATTTTTGAATTAGATGATTCTATTGAATATGGTGCAAAAATTGATTCTATACTAAAAGAAATTATGCCTAAAAAAGAAGAACAAGGAAAGGAAGAATAAAATGACATTAGATGATATTTTAGTAGAAATCAAACAAGCAGAAACGATTGTTGTTATGGCACATGAATCACCAGATGGTGATGCTATTGGAAGTGTGTTATCAATGAATTTAGCTTTACAGAAAATGGAAAAGAAAGTAGATGTTATTGTAAAAGAATTTCCAAGAACATTTGCCTTCTTACCAGGTGCTAATACTGTAAAAACAACTTCAGATATTGAAACATATGATTTAGCGATTTCACTAGATTGTGCAGATTTGAAACGATTAGTTGGTAGAGAATATTTTGAAAAAGCCAAAAAAACAATTGTGATTGATCACCATAGCAGTAATATGATGTATGGAGATTTCAATTTTGTAAATCCAGTATCTCCTGCTTGTTGTGAGATTTTAGCAGGCATGTTTGAATATTTTGATATCGATATTGATGCAGATATAGGAAGCTGTATTGTAACAGGAATTATCACAGATACAGGAGGATTTAAATATTCTGGTGTTACAGCAGAAACATTTGAATTTACAGCCGAATTGTTAAGAAAAGGTGTTAATATATCTGACATATATCAAAGAGTATTAGAAACGAGAACAAGATCTAACTTTGAGTTGTTAAGAAGAGCAATGAATCGATTAGAGCTTCTAGAGGATAACAAAATAGCATTTACATATATTAATAAGCAAGATGAAGAAGATGTACATGCAGAACCAGGTGACCATGAAGGAATCGTAGAAAGTGGAAGAAGTATAGAAGGTGTTAAAGTATCTGTATTTATACGTGAAAAAGAGGAAAATGTATATAAAGTTTCTATGAGAGCTGGCAATGGTTCTAATATTAATGTTTCTGACATCTGTTATATTTTTGGAGGTGGAGGTCACCCAAGAGCAGCAGGTGCAGTAGTACCAGGAACAGTTGAACAAGTAAAGGAAAAATTGATAAAAGAAATTAAAAAAGTGATATAAAATGTAATGGGGTCAAATATGAATGGAATATTAATTATCAATAAATCCAAAGGATGCACATCACATGATATTGTTGCAAAAGTAAAAAAAATAACAGGAGAAAAAGTAGGACATACTGGAACACTAGATCCATTGGCAACAGGCGTATTGCCATTATTAATCGGAAAAGGAACTTTATGTTCTAAATATTTGATAAATCATGATAAAACATATACAGTCCTTTTAAAATTAGGAATTAAGAAAAGTACAGGAGATGAAGAAGGAGAAATACTAGAAAAAAAGGCTGTGGATGAAAAGACTTGTGACGAAAAAAATGTAAAAATGGTTTTAGAGAGTTTTCTTGGAGAGCAACAGCAAATGCCACCTATCTATTCGGCCATTAAAGTAAATGGAAAGAAATTATATGAATATGCCAGAAAAGGACTAGAAGTAGAAATTAAGCCAAGAAAGATCATGATATATGATATGAAATTATTAAAAATAGATAAAGTAAATTTTGAAATCCAATTTGAAGTTAGTTGTTCAAAAGGAACCTATATTAGAAGTTTATGTGAAGATATTGCAAAAGAAATGGAAACAGTTGGATATATGAAAGAATTGCAAAGAACAAAAGTGGGAATATTTGCCATAGAACAATCTGTTTTACTTGAAGATTTGACTAAGGAAACTATTAAAGAGAATCTGATAACCATTGAAAATTTATTCAAAAATTTAGAGAATATAGAGTTAAATGAAAAGAAATTACAACTATTTCTAAATGGTGTAAAGTTAAATTTTGATTTAGAAGATGGACTTTATAGAATATATAGTAATCAACAATTTATTGGAATTGGAGTTATAAAAGATAAACTATTGAAAAGAGATATTGTCATTCATTAAAAATTATAGTTATAGCTTAACTTAATGCGCAAGTGGTAGGTATTCATAAATTATTTCATTACGAATGTGATTGGAGATGTTTTAGAATTTGTTATATAATTTATTGAGGGATGTTCACGGTACTCGCATAGCGAGGGTCTGAGTGAAAGAGGCTCAATAATTATGTTACAAATTCTTAAATATCGTATTGAGCCGAGTAATAAATAATTTATGAATACCTACCACTTGTGCATTAAGCCAAGTTATAAAATGATAAGTTCTATAATGAAAATCACCTTAATATACTTAAAAAAGAGAAAAGTATATGAGGTGATTTTATGTATTATATTCAAGAAAATGACAAGCCTAATAAAATAGAAAAGTGGTTACATATTGTAAAATTAGAAAATGATAGGATTCTTTTACCAGTTATAGAGACAAGTCTAGAAGACAAAAAAGCATATAAGTTGGCAATCAAAACAAAAAATATATTAGATAAAACCAATAGCAAAAAATTGGTATTAAGTAGGCAAGTGAAACAATTAGAAAACTATGTCAATTATCTATATTCTTATCATTATGAAATTGTGAATGGGAAATGGTTGTTTCAAATGTTACTATTTGAAGTTTTAGAATATGTGATAAAAAAATTAAAAATGAAAAGGGAAGAAATAAAGATAGGAATTTTGATAAATGACATTTCAGATTTTGCCATTTATGCAATTCAGAAATTAGTTACAAAATATAAATTTGTGAAAATTGTGACAAATCATATGGAACGATTTAAAAATATGGAAGAGAAAATTGCAGAAGAACAGGGGATTTTTATTAATGTAGGGAATAATCGAAGAAAAATATTATCCAAAACAAATATTATATTTAATTTAGACTTTCCAACTGAACTAATTAATCGATATACAATTTATAATACAGCGACGATTATCAATTTTAAAGGAAATGTTAAGATAGAAAATAAAAGATTTAATGGATTAAATATTAATGATTATGAGATAGATTGGAAAACAAACCCACATTTAGAAAAATTTCAAGCAAAAGATGTGTATGAAGCGATACAGCATAAAAATCAACCAATAGAGGAAATATTGAAGAAAATAAAAAGGGACAATGTGATAATTCAATATTTAAAAGGTGTGAAAACAATCATTTAAAAATAAAATTTTATCAAATACTTTTCTTTTTTTATAAAATATAATATAATGTAGATATCGATTTTTCGAAAACTTGAATAAGTAATGAAAATAGAATTTTTACAAAACGAAATTTGTACAAACTGGCAAGGAGGTAAACATATGCCAAGTAGTAGTAGAAGTAGTGATAAAGATAAAACAAAAAAATACAATATGAAGAATGCAAAGAGAAAAAAAAGAACCAATACAACAAATAGACGAGATACAAAAGCAACGAAAAGAGTATCAACGCAAAATGCGAATCGAAAAGCTAAGGGAAAAAAATCAAAAAATAAAGAAGGAAAATTTTCTGCAAAACATCCTAAATTAATGATGGCAATAAAAATTTTTATATTAATTTTCTTGTTATTATGTGTCATAGGAGCTGGAATTATAGCAGGTGTATTTTTTGGATTGTTTGGGGATGACTTTGAGATTACAAAAGAAGAACTAACAATTGCTTCTGCTAATTCTGTTATTGTAGATCAAAATGGTGCAGTCATTGCTGAACTAAGCGGTGATGAGAAAAGAAAAATTATAACACTTGAAGATATGGCAGATTATTTACCAAAAGCATATGTCGCTATGGAAGACGAGAGATTTTATAAACATAATGGTGTAGACTTAAAGAGAACAGCAGGAGCTATTATGCAAACTTTATTAGGAAATAGTTCATATGGTGGAAGTACAATTACACAGCAATTGGTAAAAAATATAACACAAGATGATGAAAGATCTGGTATAGCAGGTATTATGAGAAAAGTAAGAGAATGGGCAAAAGCATATCAAGTAGAAAGAATGATATCTAAAGATCAAATCTTAGAGTTATATTTGAATATATTATATGTTGGTGGAGAAGGAAATTTACATGGTGTTGAATTAGGCGCAGAATATTATTTTAACAAAAGTGCAAAAGATTTAACATTAGCAGAATGTGCATTTATGGCAGGTATTAACAGTTCTCCAAATAGATATAATCCGTTTGATGAGACAACAGATAATACAGAATTGATAAAAAGTCAAACAAAAGTTGCTTTAAATAAAATGAATGAATTAGGATATATTAATAGTCAAGAAGAATATGATAATGCAATAGCAGAAGTAGATGCAGGCTTAAACTTCCAAAAAGGAGAAATTGTTACCTCATCTTCATATTCATATCATACAGAGGCTTTATTAGACCAAGTTATTGACCAATTTGTGGAAGAAAAAGGTTGGTCAAAGCAATTTGCTGAAAATTATGTATATAGTAGTGGACTTACAATTTATTCAACAGTAGATGCAACTATTCAAACAGAAATGGAAGAAGTAATGGCATCAGATACATATATTATTTCAGGAAGAGAAAAAGATAAAGAAACAGGGGAAAAATTAAATGAACAATCACAAGCAGCAATGGTAGTTATTGATTATAAAACAGGAAATGTTGTAGGATGTGTTGGAGGTTTAGGAGAGAAAATAGACAGTAGAGGATTAAATAGAGCGACCCAAAGTGTTAGGCAAACAGGTTCATCTATGAAACCAATTGCTGTTATTGCACCAGGATTAGAGGAAAAAGTTATTACTGCATCAACTGTGTATGATGATTCAGCAACAGATTTTGGTGGTGGATATAGACCAGAAAATTATAATCGATTTACAGGTTTAACAAATATAAGACAATTTATTTCAACTTCTCAAAATATACCAGCTGTAAAAATTATGAGAGAATTGACACCTGCTAAATCTATAGAATATTTAAACAAAATGGGATTAAGCCATATTAATGCAGATGAAGATGCAGATTTATCTTTAGCTTTAGGGGGAACAACAAATGGAGCAACACCATTAGAAATGGCATCTGCATATGCTACAATTGCAAATGATGGTGTATATATTACACCAACTTTCTACACGAAAGTAGAAGATTCTAGTGGTAATACAGTTTTAACACCAAATCAAGAACAAACAAGAGTAATATCTGAACAAAATGCCTATATTACAAAAACAATTGTAGAAGAACCAGTAAAAAGCGGAGGAACAGCAAGTTATTGTGCTATATCTGGAATAGATGTAGCTGCTAAGACAGGAACGACCGATGAGAATTATGATAGATGGTTATGTGGGTTTACACCATATTATGCAGCAGCATGTTGGTATGGATATGATAGAAATGAATCTATTTCATATTCTGGTGGCAACCCAGCAGGAAGAATATGGGATGCAGTTATGACAGATATCCATAAAAATTTAGAAAATGCAAGTTTTGAAAGACCAAGTGGAATTGTAGAACAAACGGTATGTAAGACAACAGGTTGTTTAGCAACAACAGGGTGTACAAATACATATAAAGAAATATTTACACAAGATAACTTACCAGAAAAATGTGAAGGACATGGAAGTCAAACAATTTGTTCTGAATCAGGCTTAGTAGCAACAGAATATTGTTCACAATATTGTACTGTTAGACAAAATTATTATGGTGCAGTGATACCTAAAGAACAATTAGGATTGTGGACACCACTAAATGGAACAAGTTCATCAGGAAAGAGAATAAGTGGAACCTGTACATTACATACAAAGCCAAAAGAAGAAGAGCCAGAGACACCTGAACCAAGTACCAATACGACAAATACAACGAATACAACGGGTGGTAATACCTCTGGAGGAGGAAGTACAGGAGGAAACGGAAATACAACCAATAAAAATGAAAATACAACAGGAGGAAATGGAAATACAACAGGAGAAGGAGGTTCAGGAGGAGGATCAACAACTCCTTCTGAAAATACAACATTATAGTGGCTTGGTAAGAAAGGAAGAATACAAATATGGATATATATGTATATAATACATTAACAAAAGAAAAAGATCTGTTTAAGCCAATCAATCAAAAGGAAGTAAGAATATATTCATGTGGACCAACTGTATATAAAGATGCAACGATTGGAAATATGAGAACCAATATATTTCAAGATGTTCTAAGAAGAATGCTAAAATATAATGGATATACAATTAAACATGTTATGAACATAACAGATGTAGGACATTTGGTTTCTGATGGAGACGAAGGGGAAGACAAGATGATTAAATCAGCTAGAGAAGAACATAAAACACCATTAGAAATAGCGGAGCATTATACAAAGTTATTTTTTGATGACTTACAAGATTTAAATATTGAAATACCTGAAATTATTTGTAAAGCAACAGATTATATTCCAGAAATGCTAGAATATGTAAAAGAATTGGTAGAAAAAGGATATGCCTATGAAACGTCAACTGCTATCTACTTTGATGTTTCTAAATTAGATAAATATCCAGTTTTATCAAATGTAAATGTAGAAGAACAAAAAGCAGGGGCAAGAGTAGATGTAGATCCAGAAAAGAAAAATCCATATGATTTTGCATTATGGATAAAAGCTCCAGAAAATCATTTAATGAAATGGGATAGTCCATGGGGACCAAGTTATCCAGGCTGGCATATTGAATGTTCTGCAATGTCAAGAAAACATTTAGGAGAACAATTTGATATTCATACAGGAGGAATTGATTTAATCCCAACACATCATGAAAATGAAATTGCACAAAGTAAAGGTGTATGTGGTAAAATTCCAGCTAACTATTGGATACATGGAGAATATTTATTAATTAATGGTGGCAAAATGTCAAAAAGTTTAGGAAATGTCTATTTATTAAAAGACATTAAAGAAAAAGGATATGACCCATTGGTATATAAATTATTATGTTATACTTGTAGTTATAGAAATAAATTGAATTTTACATGGGAAGGAATAGAAGCATCTTCAAAATCACTAGAAAGATTAAGAAATGGCTATCAAATAAATAAAAATGGAACAGACACTTTAAATGAAGAAGATAAAAAAGAATTAGATAGATTAGAAAATGAATTCCATAAAGCCATTAATGATGATATGAATATGCCACTAGCCATGAGTTTTGTATGGGAAGTAATTAAATATCCTAAAAAATCACCTGAGATTGCTGAATTACTAAAAAAATTCGATACAGTATTAGGAATTAAAATTGATAAAGAGGAAACAAAGAAAGAGATAGAAATTCCAGAAGAAGTGTTAAAACTTGTAGAAGAAAGAAAAAAGGCAAGACAAGAAAAAAATTGGGCAGAGTCAGATAGATTAAGAGATTTAATTAAAGAAAAAGGTTATGAAGTAAAAGACACAAAAGCTGGAATGGAAATTTGTAAAATCTAAGTAAGGAAAATGAATCTAACTTATTAAAGAAATGGTTAATAAGGAGGATTCATTTTTTGATACTTGTTGTATACGAAAAATAAACCCATCTCCTCCTGCAGTGCAGATGGAGATGGGTTGAATTTACTGAGTTGCTAGGTAGGAGAGCCTATCATACAACTTTTGAGAAATCTTGGGCGATGACCCATTAACTAAACAACGGAACCATGTGCCAGCATCTTTATAATAGATTTTGACATCAAAGTCCATTGCATCATGTGGTGCATAGATATAAAACACCACTTTTTCTGGGTCACAATTATACTGATTTTTTACAAAATCAGCGAGCATCGCCTTTTCCTCGGCATGCGTGTTGTCATCAGCCGTTTCAAGAGTTTCCTCTATAAAGGCTGAATCCCGTACTCTTGTAGACGGAGGGGCGAACAGCTCGGCAATAACCACTATTACTGATAAGATACCAATGATTATTACAAAGGTACCCCCTACTTTACAAACATTGTCGAAAAAATCCTTTTTCTCTTTTTTTCCATTTTTTTTCATTTTTTCTCTCCCTATTTTTCTTCTTCTTGCTACATCTATATTGAAATCACCAAAAAAGGTGATGGGTTTTCTACTTTAAACAATTTTGCTTGAGTCTCAAATATTATATCAGATTTACATAATTTTGCAAAGAACCAGAGAGTAAAGTTACAAAAAATTGAGAAATTACGGTTACAATTCACAGCTTAATCAATCCCCCTGGAAGCTTATGTTTTTCTAGATTTCATAAATTTCTCGGCTCAATACAAATAATAAGAAACTCTAAAATCATTTTATGGCACCCTTTCACTTAGTCCTCGCTACGCTCGACGCGAACATTTTCCATAAAATGATTCAAGAGTTTCTAATTATTTTCCAATCACATTCGAAATTTTATTCAATCTAGAAAAACATAAGCTTCCAGGGGGATTGATTAAGCTGTGAATTGTAACAAATTATACACAGAATAGTAACTAAAAAGATTTATTTTTACTTAAATATTGTAAGATAAACTTGTACTTTTTGGAAACTAGTAATATAATATAAACATATAAAAAAAGAAAGGAATGATTTTATGGCAATATTATTACCAGGAGGAGCTGGATTTATTGGAAGTCACACAGCAGTAGAATTATTAAATGCAGGAAAAGAAATTGTAATTATAGATGATTTCTCTAATAGCAAACCAAGTGTATTAGATGCTATTAAGAAAATAACAGGAAAAGATTTTAAGTTTTATGAAATGAATTACATGGATAGAGAAAAACTAGAAAATGTTTTCGAAGAAAATGAAATAGAAGCAGTTATCAATTTTGCAGGATTCAAATCAGTAGGAGAATCTGTACAAAAACCAATTGAATATTATACAAATAATATTTCAGGAGCATTAGTCGTATTAGACACGATGAGAAAATATAATTGTAAAACATTTATATTTAGTTCATCAGCAACTGTTTATGGAGAGCCAGAAACAATTCCAATAACAGAAGAATGTAAAACAGGTGGAACAACAAATCCATATGGTACAAGTAAATTATTTATTGAACAAATATTAAAAGATACATATCACTCAGATAATACCTGGAATATTTGTATATTAAGATATTTTAATCCAGTAGGGGCACATGAAAGTGGACTAATTGGAGAAGAACCACAAGGAATTCCAAATAACTTAATGCCATATATTGTGCGTGTTGCAGCAGGAATCTTACCAGAATTATCTGTATTTGGTAATGATTATGATACACCAGATGGAACAGGCGTAAGAGATTATATTCATGTTGTTGATTTAGCAAAAGGACATGTAAAAGCTTTAGAAAAAATAGAAAAAGAAAAAGAAGGATTGTATATCTACAATTTAGGAACAGGAAAAGGATACAGTGTGTTAGATATGGTAAAAGCCTTTGAAAAGGCAACAGGACAAAAAGTACCATATAAAATTACAGGAAGAAGAGAAGGAGATATTGCAACTTGTTATGCAGATCCTCAAAAAGCAAAAGAAGAATTAGGGTGGACTGCAGAAAAAACATTAGAAGATATGTGTTTAGATTCATGGAATTATATTCAAAATGAACATTAGGGACGTGCCAAAATGGACAAAAAATGGTCAAAAGGGACAGACCTATCCCCAAATCTTTTTAAGGTTATCATATTATAAAACATTATATTAAATAATTTAGGAATGACGAATGCAAATGAAATCATGTTAGAAAAAATTAAAGGTATATAATAGAAGAATCTCAAAACTTGATTTTGAGAGGTGCCTATTAGATACCTTTAATTTTTCTTTATGATGTAATGCTAGCCGAGGAATGTTATAAATTATTTAATATAATGTTTCAATTAGTTTCATGATAATAATTTTTTATAGGTCTGTCCCTTTTGACCATTTTTTGTCCATTTTGGCACGTCCCTATTTGTAAAGTAAAATAATTCGATTTCCTACTTTTTCAATAAAGCCATCTTCTTTTAATAATTTTAGTTCTCTCATCATAGCACTTCTGTCAACACTTAAATAATCTGCTAAATCAGTAAGAGAGAATGGTAGTTCAAAAGAAGTGCTTAGTTTTCTGGTAGAAAGTAAAGAAAAATAGCCAAGTAGTTTATCTCTCGTAGATCTTTTGGTTAATAATTCAATTCGCATATTTAAATCCGTTACTTTATTTAAAATCAATTGTGGTAAATTTTCAGATAAGGTCTGATGAAATTTACAATTATTTTTACATTTATGGAAAATATCATCATAGATATAGAAAAGAACAGTACAATTTGATTTGGCTTCTACTAATAATTCATTATTTGTTGTAATCGTATAAAATACTTCACCAAAAAGAGCATTTTTTGAAAAATGTTCTACAATTGTTCGATTACCATTTAAGTCATAACGTACTAAATCAGCATGTCCATCTAGTAATATACATAATTGATTTCGATTTTTAATATAAGTTGTAACAACTTCATTTTTGCTAAAGACTTTTTTCTGCTTTTTTTGACAAGAATTTGAAAAGTCAAGAATAAAGTTTTCTAGGTCAAAGTTGGTGTTCACGGCTTTTCCTCCTTTAAAATAACATAAGTATTATATATTAAAAAAGTTGCAAAAGCAACAAAACTACAAAAATATTTTTGTAATATTTTTGTAACATATTTGTAATATAAGAAAAAAGCTTAGAGGGGGAAGTGATTAAGAAGTGAAAAAAATTTTTTTTCATAATGTGTTGCTTTTGCAACGGAAAATAAAAATGGTAGGGGTATAATGTAACCATACTAATCGAAGGAGGAAATGTAAAATGAAAGTTATTAAAAGGGATGGAAGAGCTGTAGATTATGATAGAGCAAAAATTCAAACAGCTATCGAAAAAGCAAATCAAGAGGTAAAACCAAAAGAAAGAGCCAATAAGGAAGATATAAAAGGAATTATTCAATATATAGAAGAATTAAATAAAAAAAGAATGCTAGTAGAAGATATCCAAGATATTATTGAAGAGAAATTAATGGAAATCGAAAAATATGAGCTAGCTAAAAAATATATTGTATATAGATATACAAGAGCATTGGTTAGAAAACAAAATACAACAGATGAAACCATATTAGGATTAATCAGAAATGAGAATAAAGAATTAGCAGAAGAAAACTCTAATAAAAATACATTACTTGCTTCAACACAAAGAGATTATATTGCAGGTGAAGTATCAAGAGATTTAACAAGAAGATTATTATTACCAGAAAAAATTGCCAAAGCAGACGCTGATGGAGTTTTACATTTCCACGACGCAGATTATTTCGTTCAACCAATTTTTAACTGTTGTTTAATTAACATAGCAGATATGCTAGATAATGGAACCGTTATGAATGGAAAAATGATAGAAAGTCCAAAAAGTTTCCAAGTAGCATGTACAGTTACAACACAAATTATTGCAGCAGTTGCTAGTAACCAATATGGTGGACAATCAGTTGATTTAAAACATTTAGGAAAATATTTAAGAAAAAGCTATAATAAATTTAAATCAGAAATAGAGAAAAAATATAAAGGAAAATTATCTGACAAAATCATAGAAGATTTAGTACAAGATAGATTAAAAGCAGAATTAAAAGCAGGTGTACAAACGATTCAATATCAAATTAATACTTTAATGACAACAAACGGACAATCTCCTTTTGTAACATTATTCTTACATCTAGAAGAAGGAGATCCATACATCAAAGAAAATGCCATGATTATTGAAGAAGTATTAAGACAAAGATATCAAGGTATCAAAAATGAAGCAGGTGTATATGTAACACCAGCATTCCCAAAACTAGTATATGTATTAGATGAATGTAACTGCTTAAAAGGTGGAGAATATGATTATCTAACAAAATTAGCTGTTAAATGTTCAGCAAAGAGAATGTATCCAGATTATATATCAGCTAAGAAAATGAGAGAAAACTATGAAGGCAATGTATTTAGCCCAATGGGATGTAGAAGTTTCTTATCACCTTGGAAAGATGAAAATGGAAACTATAAATTTGAAGGAAGATTTAATCAAGGTGTTGTTAGTATCAACTTACCACAAGTTGCAATTGTTGCAGATGGTGATGAAGATAAATTCTGGAAATTATTAGATGAAAGACTAGAACTATGTAAAGAAGCCTTAATGTGTAGACATTATGCATTACTTGGAACACATTCAGATATTAGCCCAATTCACTGGCAATATGGTGCTATCGCAAGACTTGCAAAAGGTGAAAAGATAGACAAATTATTATATGGTGGCTATTCAACAATTTCATTAGGATACATTGGTATATACGAAATGACAAAAGTCATGAAAGGGGTATCACATACAACACCAGAAGGTCATGATTTTGCAATTAAAGTTATGAGACATTTGAGAGAAACTGTAGATAGATGGAAAAAAGAAACCAATATTGGATTTGCATTATATGGAACACCAGCAGAAAGTTTATGTTACAAATTTGCTAGAATTGATAAAGAGAAATTTGGTACAATAAAAGATGTAACAGATAAAGGATATTATACAAATTCATACCATGTAGATGTAAGAGAAAAAATTGATGCATTTGCTAAACTTTCATTTGAAAGTGAATTCCAAAAAATATCTTCAGGTGGAGCTATTTCATATATTGAAATACCAAATATGCAAAAGAATATTGATGCATTAGAAACAGCTGTTAAATTTATCTATGATAATATTCAATATGCTGAATTTAATACAAAATCAGATTATTGCCATGTTTGTGGATTTGATGGAGAAATTATTATTAATAAAGATAATGAATGGGAATGCCCAAACTGTGGAAATAAAGACCACTCAAAAATGACAGTTGTTAGAAGAACTTGCGGATATCTAGGAGAAAACTTCTGGAATGCAGGAAAAACAAAAGAAATTAAACAAAGAGTATTACACTTGTAGAACAAGAAAATTGGAACGTTAGGGATATATGCCAAAACGTTCCAAAATTCACCTAAAGAGAGAAAAGAGGGATAGAATATGAATTATGCAGATATAAAAAGAGTAGATGTAGCAAATGGAGAGGGAGTTAGAGTATCCGTATTTGTCAGTGGATGCAATCATCATTGTAAAGGATGCTTTAATGAATGTGCATGGGATTTTAATTATGGTAATAAATTTACAGATGAACAAATAGACCAAGTAATTAATTATTTAGACCATGACTATATTTCAGGACTATCTCTTTTAGGAGGAGAGCCTTTAGAAAAACAAAATCAAGAAGGACTTTTACCATTAGTGAAAAAAGTAAAAGAAAAGTTTCCTAATAAAGATATATGGTGTTATACAGGCTTTGATTTTGAAAAAGATGTTGTCGGAAAAATGGCTCCTAATAATGAAACAACAAAAGAGCTTTTGAAATATATAGATGTTATGGTAGATGGTAAGTTTGAAGAAGATAAAAAGGATTTAAGTCTTAGATTTAGAGGTTCTTCAAATCAAAGAATCTTAGATGTTCAAGAAAGTTTGAAAGAGCATAAACCAGTAGAGTTTAAATTATAAATTGTTTTAAATAGTTATAAAAAGTAGTTATGTTTCAATGAAATGAATGTAACTACTTTTATATTTATATAAAAACAAAAGAAGTTCATTTTTTGAAAATTGCTGAGAAAATACAGGTAGAGGAAAGAAAGGTTGAAAAATCAATAAAAACAGAGTATAATATTACAGAGTCATTTGCAGAATATTCCTATATTAGAAAACACAAAGACTCGTGACATAAAAAAATAATTAAAGATAGGAGAGAAGAAAAAATGAGTGGAAGTAAAGAATTGATGCGGTCTGTTGCGGAGAAAATCTGTGAACAGGAGAAAGGAATAGAAAATCTTAAAGTGCAGAGATATTTAAGAGGGTTACAGGAAGAATTAAAAAGTAGCACTTCTTATGAGGATTTTCTTAAAAAGCTTGTTCAAGAAGAAGGCGATGAGGAGACGTCTTTGACTTACATAGCAATAGTGAATCTCATAAAGGCAGTATTAAAAGAATGTTGTGATTCAAAAACAAAGGCAGAATACATGCTGGCATTTTTGAAAGACATGTTTTCTGACTTGAATGAAGCTGTGAAGGCTTCAAGAGTTTATGAGAAACTGAAAGAGGAGTGACCAATTTCTTCGTTTCACTCAAAAATCCCCGGGCAAATCGTTTGGTAGTATCAGATGATTTCGCCCGGGATTTTATTGTCTTAAATAGCAAGATTCTTATTATATATAAAAAGGAAAAAATGAGTCTGTCCCCAAAATCCCTTTTTTAATTCAAAAATCTATCTAATAATTGTTTTCTACATAAATTTTCAAATTCATCATTTAAAGGTTCTAAAACAATATCTTCTTGATATTTTCTATCTAAACAATGTTTGATAATATAATCGGTAACTTCTGGATTTTTGGAAAGAAGAGGACCATGTAAATAAGTAGCAATGACATTTTCTTTAAAAAAGCCTTCCTCTGTATCACCAAATTTATTTCCATTTCCAAATAAAACTTTTCCAAAAGGAGTAGGAATGTCATAAGTTTGTCCACCATGATTTTCAAATCCAATGACTTTTGAATCTTTACCATTTAAATTGACATTAAGAACAATATTTCCAATACATCTCTTTTTTCTATCTGAGATAGCTTCTGTATAATATGGAAATATTTCTAAACCAGGAATGATATTTCCTTCAACACCTTTATAATATTTACCAAATAATTGATAAGCACCACAAATTAATAAAAAGAATACACCTTCGTTTTCAGCTTCTTTGATTTCTTCTTTATATTTTATTAAATCTTCTGATAAAATACTTTGCTCATTGTCAGCTCCACCACCTGCAAAAATGATATCATAACTTTTAAAATCTGGTTTTTCATTACCAATAGAGTATCTATCAACAATACAGTTAAATCCTCGTTTTTCGAGTCTATATTTTAATACTTGTATGTTTCCATAGTCACCATATAATTCTAACATATCAGGGTATAGGTATAGTATTTTTAATTCTTTCATGATTGATCTCCTTATTTTAATTTTAAAATTTCTGTTCTAGTAGGTTGTAAAGAAGTATAATTTGCAATAACATATTTTTTTGTTGTGTTGGTATATAAAGCCTTTACTGCTTGTTCTAGGTCTAAATATGATTCTATTTTATTTGCATCAAATCCTGATGTTTTTATTCTAATGGCAATGTCATAACCTCTTGTTCCAGCAGTTACAATTCTTTTCACATTATTTAAATTATCAAAATTAATATCCCAAATCCAAGAAACATCAAATCCATCTGCTTTATTATCATTTAAAACAAATAATAGCTCTTTTTCTTCATCATCTTCATTCAATAATCGTAAACTGACATTGGCACCAGTTGGATTTTTAGCTAAGTTTATAATCGTAGGGGCATCTTTAATGACTAATTTTTCTAGTCTACCATTATTTAATTCAAATTTTGATAATGCTTCTTGCATATATTTTGTATCAATATTGTATAAAGAACAACAGCTAATGACAGCTGTAAAATTATAGATAATATAGATACTATTTGATTTGATTTTATATAAAGTATCATCTACTTCAAAAGTCATATCATTTAAATTAACATTTTTGGTTTCTTTATAAATTTCATTATCACCATATCCACAATTTGGGCAAGTAAATTTTCCAATGTGAGAATATTGATAATATTCATATTCCAAACGTGTCTTACAAAATGGACAGAATTTTCCTTCTCCAGCTTCTTTCATATCATCTGTTGCATATGGATATCTATCAACATGAAAATAATATATATTTTGATTATCTGGATTTGCCTTTCCTAATCTTGCAACATTTGGATCATCATTATTTAAAACTAAATTACCTGTATAGGTTTTTAGAAAGTCATTGATTTTTAAGATTAAAGATTCAACTTCACCATTTCTATCTAATTGGTCTCTGAAGAAATCTAGTACAACGAGGGTATCTAAGGGAAAGTCTTTAAATACTATTGGTACATAACCTTCATCAACTTCGAAAACTAAATAATCAGCTTTAACCTTTCCTGTTAAAGTACAGGATTTTAATAAAGTAGAAAGAATACCAGTTTCCATATTATTTCCTTCTTTATTACTAATAACTTTCTTTCCAGCAGTTTGAAAAACATAGCCGATTGCATTGTTGGTCATCGTTTTACCATTTGTTGCCGTAATAGCAATAACAGGGCAGTTTACTTTGAAATATTTAAAAATTTCTGGATTCCAATCAAAAGCAATTTTCCCTAAAAAGTTACCGCCATGCTTTCCGCATAGTTTTAATATTATATTTAATAGTTTCATTGCAAGTACAATAAAAAAGTTTTTCATTTGTCATGCTCCTACCTCTATAAAATTTATATTTGCATTATAGCACAATAAGGAAAAAAGATAAAGTTTATTACTTGAAAAACCAAATGAAAAAATATATAATGCAAAAGACAGATAAAAGTTACTTTTTTACAATATAAGAAATTTATAAGGAGATTAATGATGATATATTTCAATAGTGAAAAAAAAATAAATGAATTAAAAGAAAAGATGAATAAAGATAATATATGTGTTTTTATGGATTATGATAAGACAATTACATCAAGCGATAGTGAAGACTCATGGGCGACCAGTGCTAATAAAAAGGCAATGGGGATGGAAATAGCTAATGATTTAAATAAGCTTTATGAAAAATATGGTCCGATAGAATTAGATTATACGATAGACATGAAAGAAAAAGAAAAATACATGTTAGAATGGTATACAAAATCTATGAATTTATATTATACATATCATCTTACAAGTGAAAAACTAAAAAAATGTGTTAGTAATAGTTATCTAAAATTAAGAGAAGGAGCAAAAGATTTTCTTTCTAAATTATATGAAAATCAAATACCAGTAATTATCTTTTCAGCAGGCATTGGAAATGTAATAGAACAATTTTTAAAAGAAAACAATTGTTATTATAGCAACATAATAATTATTGGTAATTTTATAAAGTTTGACGAAAATGGGGATATGATAAAATTTTCTGATAATATTATTCATACATTAAATAAAAATATAGATAAATTAGAAAATTTAAAAGTAAAAGAAAGAATAAAAGAAAAGGATTATAGAATTGTGATTGGGGATTTAGTTGAGGATATTCACATGATGGGAGAATATCCAGAAAATAAATCTTTAAAGATAGGTTTTCTAAATAAGAATGTTACAGAAAATTTGGAAGTATATAAAAAGAATTTTGACATTGTTTTAACAGAAGACAATAATTTTTATGACATAGAGAAGTATATAAATATGGATTAATAAAAATGAAAAAAAGGAAGTAGATATAAATGGATATAGAAGAAATACAAAAAAATAGTAATAACAAAGAAATAATATTACAAGCAGTAAAAGAAAGTGGGAAAAATTTAGAATTTGCATCAGAAGAATTACAAGATGATAAAGAAGTCGTTATGGAAGCATTAAAACAAGATGGGGAAGCTCTAGAATTTGCCAGTATAAGATTAAAAGGAGATAAAGAAGTCTTACAATTAGCTACAAAAACAGCACCTTGGACAATTTGTTATGCATCAGAAGAATTAGCAGGGGATAAAGAGATTATGTTAGAATGCTGTAAAAACTATGGACAAGCTTTATATTATGCATCAGAGGAATTAAGAGATGATAGAGATGTTGTAAAAACGGCAGTAGAAAATAAGGGGATTATTATCAAATATGCTAGTAAACGATTAATCGATGATAAAGAATTAGCTGAAATTGCTGTAAAACAAAATAAACAAGCTTATCATTTTATATCTAATAAATTAAAACAAGATGAGGATATTAAAAAGTTAATGGAATAGAAAAAATTTGAATAGAAAAACGACATCATTTTTGATGTCATTTTTTATAACAAGTTATTCATATTTTTTTAATATAGGGGTTGAAAATTATAATCATATAGCTTAGAATATATGAGAATTAAATATACAAAAATCAAGCAAAGGAAGAAAGGAAGGATTTTGTATGAGAGTATTAGTTGTATCAGATATTCATGGGTCAGGTTTATATGCTGACAAATTAAAAGAAATTATCAAAAAAGAAAAACCAGAAAAAATAATTGTATTAGGAGATTTATATTATCATGGACCTAGAAATCCATTAACAGATGGATATGACCCAATGAAGGTAACAAAACTATTAAATAGTGTAAAAGATAAGTTAGAAGTTGTAAGAGGGAACTGCGATGCAGAAGTAGACCAAATGGTTTCAGAATTTGATATAAAAGAACATATATTGGAAAAAATTAATGGAAAAAATATGTTTTTTACACATGGACATAAATATAATATAGATAATTTGCCACCAGAAGATTTTGATATCATGTTTTATGGACATTTCCATACTTGCTTTATTAAAAAATATGATAATCAATTGTTTGTAAATCCAGGTTCTATATCATTACCAAAAGATAATACGCCACACAGTTATGCTATGATAGAAGAAAAAGACATTGTTATAAAAGATGTTGATGGAAATGTAGTAGAAGAATATAGATATAAAGAATGAAACATTAGGGACGTGTCAAAATGGACAAAAAATGGACAAAAGGGACAGACCTATTATTTTTAAAGGTCTGTCCCTTTTGTCCATTTTTTGTCCATTTTGACACGTCCCCATTAAACCAATTAAATCCATTCTCCATATTTTTTGATATAAATCTTTTTAGCAAACATAGCTAAAATACAATATAGGAACGTTACCACAAAGATTAACACAATATCTTCTCCAGCCATTGGAACTAATCCAATAAAGCTTCCTAAAGGTGTAAATGGTACGATAATACCTACTAAAATTAATAAGATAGAAGAGAAATATACCATTTTATTGGCATTACTTTGTATAAATGGTATTTTTGCTGTCCTAATAATATGCATTCCAACTAAGTTTGAAACAATGCTATATGAAAACCATATTGTTTGGAATAGAGCAGCTTCTCTAACACCAAAGATAAACCATAAGGAAGCAAATACAATTAAGTCAAAGATAGAACTAACTGGCCCCATAAATAACATGAAATGTTTTAAACTCTTGATATCTAATTTTTTAGGTTTTCGTACGATTTCTGCGTCTACATCATCAAAAGGAAGTGTCATTTGACCAAAGTCATATAATAAACCTTCTACTAATAATTGAATAGGGGTTTCTGGTAAAAATGGTAAAGCAATACTTGCTACAATAACAGAGAGTACTTCTCCAAAGTTAAAGCTTGTTGCCATTTTGATATATTTCATTAAATTGGCAAAGGTTTTTCTTCCTTCAGTTACACCATCTAATAAAACATTTAAATCTTTTTCTAAAAGAATAATATCTGCAGATTCTTTTGCAATATCTACAGCAGTATCTACTGAAATACCTACATCTGAATTTGTTAGGGAAGGACTATCATTAATTCCATCGCCCATGTATCCAACAACGTTTCCATCTTCCTTTAAAAGTCTTACAATTCTAGCTTTTTGAATAGGAGATAGTTTTGCAAAAATATTATTTTTTCTGATTAATCTAAGGACAGCGACATCAGATAATTTATCTAATTCACTTCCTAAGATAATATGTTTAGATTTGATATTTACTTTGTCACAGATACATTTTGTAACTTCTGCATTATCACCTGTTAATACGATGACACGAATACCAGCTTTATTCATTCTTGCAACAGCTTCTTTAGCACTTTCTTTTGGTGGATCCAAGAAACCAATGAAACCGATTAATATCATATTCTTTTCATCTTTTACTTCAAAATCATAACCTGGTTCATTGCTATATTTTTTACAAACAGCAATAACTCTTAAACCTTCTTTATTTAATCCTTTACTAATTCTTTGTATATTTTCTTTAATTTCTTTTGTTAGTGGAGAAATTTCACCTTTATATTCTACAGAAGTAGAAATATTTAAAATTTCTTCCACAGCACCTTTGGTGATTAATTCATCTTTACCTTCTTCATTTTTTACGGCAATAGACAAACGTCTACGAGCAAAATCAAAAGGAATTTCATCTAATTTTACATATTTACTAGTTAGCTCTGGCATATTGTACTCAGCTCCACGTTTGATAACAGCTTCGTCAATATTACTTCTTAAACCAGTTTGTAGGCTAGCATTCAAATATGCATATTTTAAAACACCAAGGTCTTCATCACCTTTTATATCCAAATACTTTTCCAAAACAATTTTATCTTCTGTTAATGTTCCAGTTTTATCTGTACATAAAATATTCATGGCACCAAAATTTTGAATGGCATCTAGTTTTTTTACAATTGTCTTTTTCTTAGACATTTTCACAGCACCTTTTGATAAACAAGAAGATAAAATAACAGGAAGAAGTAGTGGCGTAATTGCAATAGAAATCGCTACGGCAAACGTAAAAGCTGTTACAATACTGTGTTTTGAAAAATTAAGGATAAAGACAATAGGGATTATGATTAGCATAAAACGGATTAATAATTTACTAATACTTTCAATTCCTTTTTGGAAAGCTGTTTTTGGTTTACCAGAAGTTAAGGTATGTGCAATTTTTCCAAAATAAGTAGAATCTGCTGTTTTAATAACAACACCTTTTGCACTACCAGAAATTACATTGGTTCCCATAAAACAAATCGTATCTAAATCAGCAATGCTATCTAAATCTTCTGGTTTCATTTCTGTTTCAACTAATTTTTTTACAGCATCAGATTCACCAGTTAAAGAAGATTGTCCAACATATAAATCTGTGGCTTCAATAATTCTTAAATCAGCAGGAATCATGCTACCAGCAGATAAAATAACAATATCACCAAGTGTTACATCTTTGATAGGAATTTGTATGTCTTTGCCATCTCTTAAAACATGACAAGTAGTGGCAACCAATTCTTTCAATTCGTTTGCTGCTTTATTTGAACGATATTCTTCGAAAAAGTCTAATAAGGTACTAGCCATAACCAAAATAGCAATAACGATAATATTGGCATAGCTTGGCGTTTCTGGTAAAATGACATCAGTATAACATAACAATAAAGTAATTCCTAATAAAATTAAATTAAAAGGTGTAAATAAACTCTCAAAAAAGTAATGATACCATCTTTTGGGTTTGGCTTGTCTAATTATGTTTGGACCTAACTGTTTTAACTTGTATTCAGCTTCTTGTGAGGTAAGACCATTCTCTTTAATTTTGTATTTTTTTATGAAGTCATTTTTTGACAGTAAACATTCTTGATCATAATGTTTACAAACATTTACTTCTTCTTTTGGATTTGACATAAGTGCAATCATCTACCTTTCTTTTGTTTGAATTTTCTCAATCATTATACCACAAGAAAATAGAAATAAAACAAATTGACCAAAAAATCTAAAATTTTTTATAAAATATTGTAAAAATAGCATAGTTTTGTATATAATAGTTTTGAAAAAATAGAAGGAGGTATTATTTATGATATCAGTTAAAAACTTATTTGATAATGATGATGTGAAAATTATTGATAGAAAGGGAAATATTTCAGTAGTTGAATTTCAAAGAGATGTTAGTGTAAATAAAATTACAGCAATGTCAGAATATTTTGCTGCAAAAATGAATGTGAGAAGAAGACAAGTTGTGATTCAATTACAAGGAGATGAATATGTAACAAGTGCTGGAGCAATGCAATGGATGGCTGGAAATATAGAGTCAAAAACAAATGTAAAAGGTGTTGGTGATTTTATAGGAAAAGCGATAAAGGGAAGTGTAACAAGTGAATCAACAGTAAAACCTAAATATCATGGTACAGGATTATTAGCATTAGAACCAACCTATAACTACATTTTATTAGAAGATGTTAGTGCTTGGAATGGAAGTATGGTATTAGAAGATGGATTATTCTTAGCTTGTGAAGCTAGTTTAAATACAAATGTTGTTATGAGAAGTAATTTGTCTTCAGCTGTATTAGGTGGAGAAGGATTATTCAATTTAAAATTATCAGGACAAGGAATTGCAGTTCTAGAAAGTCCAGTTCCAAGAGAAGAATTAATTGAAGTAGAATTACAAAATGATCAAATCAAAATTGATGGAAATATGGCAATTGCATGGTCTGATTCATTAGACTTTACTGTAGAAAAATCTACAAGAAGTTTACTAGGTTCAGCAGTTGCTGGAGAAGGATTTGTAAATGTCTATAGAGGAACAGGGAAAATCTTAATGTCACCAGTTAGACCAGAAGCAACAAATAATATATTGACATATAGATCTAAAAAATAAAGAAGAATCATATAAAATAAAAAGGTTATAGCAAATGTACATAGAATTTTTGGATTTTATGTACAATTTTTATTTCCTAATACATAATATATAAAAATGCAGACTATACAAATGTACGAAAATATGATACAACTATGATGAAATAAAATACACAAAAGAGGGGAAAAAAGATATGAATATAGATATGTTAATTATATTGATTATTCCATTTTTAGGAACACTTTTAGGTTCAGCAATGGTATTTTTTATGAAAAAATCCATTCATAAAACAGTAGAAAAATTATTAATAGGTTTTGCAGCAGGTGTCATGATGGCAGCTTCTATTTGGTCACTACTTATGCCATCTATGGAAATGGCGACAGAACAACATGAAATTTCATGGTTACCAGCGGTTATTGGATTTTTATTAGGAATTGGTTTTCTATTGCTTTTAGATAGTATCATACCACATTTACATTTACATACAGATAAACCAGAAGGAATTAAGGCAAAAATAAAAGAATCCACTATGCTTGTTTTTGCTGTAACACTTCATAATATTCCAGAAGGAATGGCTATGGGAGTAACATTAGCAGGAGCGATGATAGGAAATGTGGGAATTAGTTTAGCAGGTGCCATTAGTTTAGCAATTGGTATAGCGATTCAAAACTTTCCAGAAGGTGCTATTATATCTATGCCATTAAGAAGCCAGGGAATATCTAAGTTAAAGGCATTTGTGTATGGAACATTATCTGGCATTGTAGAACCGATTGCAGCGATTATTACAATTCTATTAACCAATGCGATTGTACCAATATTACCATATTTATTAGCTTTTGCAGCAGGAGCTATGATATATGTTGTCGTAGAAGAATTGATTCCGGAATCACAAGAAGGAGACCATTCTAACATGGGAACAATTGGTGTAGCAATTGGTTTTGTGATTATGATGATATTAGATGTGGCATTGGGGTAAATTGACATAATCATCAAACAAATGGTAGATGAAAAAAATGAATCAGAATAAAGGAGTACAAAATGAACACAAATAAATTTTTTAAAGAAATATATGGAGATGCAGATGGAATCTACATGAGTTGTCCAGAAGTCATAAGTGAACATTTAGCTAAAAGGTTATCTAAGTATAAAACAGGTGTAGAACTATGTTGTGCACTAGGAATGACAGTTATTCAATTAGCCAAAAAACTAGATTATGTTTATGGAATCGATATGGAGAAAGAACGAATTATATCTGCAAAGAAGAATGCACAATTATATGGTGTTCAAAATAAAACAGAATTTATACAAGGAAATGTTTTAGATGAAAATCTTCTAAAGCGTATACAAGCAGAAGTTGCTATATTAGATCCAGATTGGAGTGCCGGAAGTAACAAAAAAGAACATGTAGCAGATTTGGAAATGACGCAACCGAGTATAAAGGACATGTTTTATAAAGCAAAAGAGAATATAACACATAACTTGGTATTAAGAATTCCGAATACATTTACTTTTGAAATATTAAATGTTTTAGGAAAATGTGAGATTGAAAATATTATCTGGGATAATATAGTTAGGTTTAAATATGCTTTTTTTACAGACGATATTGTTGAGAATAAAGAAACCAATTCCTATTTTACGATATAAATTAATCTAAAAAATACAGAAAAATAAATTAAAGAATACAAGTTCTTTTAGCGATATATATTGCAATTTTTATTACAATATTGTTAAAATAAAATTAATAAATGAAATTATATGACGAAAAGGAGATTTATATGAAATTTTATATCATAAGACATGGACAAACCAATTGGAATAAAGAAGGGAGAATTCAAGGAAAGACAGATATTGAATTAAATGAAGAGGGAATAAAACAAGCGCAAGAAGCAAAAAGAATTCTAAAAGATTATCCTATAGATATGATTGTATCTTCTACATTAAAGAGAGCTAGAAAAACGGCGGAAATTATTAATGAAACCAAACAAGTACCTATTATATTTGATAATGGGATTGAAGAAAGAGGATTTGGTGATTTTGAAGGAAAAGTTAGAAAAGAAATTCATGATGAAATATTAGATTTAGAAATATTAGATAATTATAATTTAAATAAAGAATATAAAGGGGTAGAAACGATACGAAATTTATGTGATCGAGTATGGGGGGGACTAGATGAGTTAAAAAGAGAGTATAAGGATAAAAACATTTTACTTGTTACACATGGAGGCGTAATAAGAGCGATTAATGGATATTTTAATGGAACAAATGAAGATGGAATATTAAAAGACTTATATTTGCAAAACTGTGAAATCAAAACATTTGAGATAAAGGAGGAAAAATAATGCAAGAATTTAATTATCATTCACACACTTATAGATGTGGACATGCAGATTTAGATTTTACAGATGAAGAATATGTAGAAGCATATATCAAGATGGGATTTAAAAGGATGGCTTTTACAGATCATTGTCCAGAAAAAAATGAAATAGATAAAAGAAATCAAATGAGAATGAAATATAGTCAAAGAAAAGAATATTTAGAAAGTATCCAAGCATTAAAAGAAAAATATGCAGGACAAATTGAAATTCAAAGTGGATACGAAGTGGAATATTTACCAGGAGAAGAAGAAAACTTAAAAGAATTAAAAGCTGAAACAGATAAATTGGTTTTAGGACAGCATTTTGTTTATGATGATTATAAAAATCTAAAAATACATGGAAGAGATGAGTTTTCAGATAAAGAATTATTAAGATATGCAGAATATATAGAACAAGCTATGAAATACAATATACCAGATATTATTGCACATCCAGATATTTATATGTTCAAAAGAAAAGAATTTGGAGAAATTGAAGCAAAAGTTGCCCATCATATTTGTCAATCTGCCGAAAAATATGGCATACCATTAGAAATTAATTTAAACAATATATTTGCAAATACCTATTATGAAAATGAAAAATTAAATCATAAGCCAATAGAAGAACAAAGAAAAAACTTAGGAAAAGTAATATATCCATGTAAAGAATTTTGGAAGATTGCATCAGAATATGATATTCATGTAGTATATGGTATAGATGCGCATCATAGAGGACAAATTGAGTTATTTAATGAATTTGTGGAACTAGCGAATGAAATTATAGGAAAAGATGTAATAGAAAAATTGAATTTTGTGGATCTAAAATAAATGTCATAATAAGGAATTGTATATGCTGAAAAAAACCCTGTATATAATGGAGAAGATTATATTTCAGTATGTGTCAAAGACTTTGATGAAAGTGAGTTTTCACAATATTCTAATTTGGATCCAGATCCAGCTTTTTATAGATATGTAAGACACAAAATAGGGATTGCATTAGACTTAGAAGAAGATATATTAAGAACAGGAGAATATAAGCATTTTATACAATTCCTATTACAGATACAGAAGGAGAAGTATTAGAACCAACCAAATCTATGCAAAAAGATAAAGATTGGGACAGATAAGTAAATAAACAGATAAATATTGACAATATTATTTTTTGAATGATAATATATTTGAAAATAAACAAAAGTAACAAAGGACTAAAATAGGATTTACCAGATAAAATATAAAAAATAAAACGAAAGGGAGATGTTTTATGATAAAAAAGGTAATTAATGGAATTATTATCGTTCTAAGTATTATATTAATTGGATTTGTTATAATTTTTAGTATAATTCCTAATATTGTTTTAAATGTTAAAGTAACAATAGGAGGGTTTGTAATACCAATTTTTATAATAATAATTACAATGATAGTAGAAATAAAGAAATCAGAAGATGTACCAGAGAAAAGTAGAATAAGAAATTTTTGGTTAAAAACTTTGTTTATTATATATTGTTTATTGTTGATTACTATTTTATTTTTGAACAATGAGTATAGAATGGGTGGATTCCAAAATATAAACACATTTTCAAAAGCGCATTTTGAAACAAGCAATGTAATTCCTTTTGCAACTATAATAGAATATATTATAGGTGTAATTTCAAATGATATTAATACAGGTATAGTAATAATTAACTTTGCTACTAATTTACTTTTGTTTGCTCCAATGGGATTTTTCATACCGATACTATTTCAAAGTAAAATAAAAGATATAAAACAGTTTGTGATTATGATGATTATAATTACATTAATTGTCGAAATACTACAATTTATAACTTATAGAGGCTCAACAGATATTGATGATATTATATTAAATATAATAGGAGCAGTTATTGTGTATATGATAATGAAAACGAAATTCGCAAAGGAATTATTAAAAAAGGTTATTGATATATCAGAATAAAAAATTACAATTTTTTAATTACTTTATACGAAAGTATAGAGTAATTTTTCTTTTTGTGATATTATAGTGGAAATAGAAATTTTTTGTTTAGATTAAATTATAAAGGGAAAGGTAAAAGGTAA
The DNA here is from genome assembly GCA_944387445.1 of uncultured Clostridia bacterium. Classification (GTDB taxonomy): domain Bacteria; phylum Bacillota; class Clostridia; order TANB77; family CAG-508; genus CAG-269. Next base: position 56,922 of record CALXEX010000009.1, read on the forward strand.
TGTTTATGAAAAAGTTTTTAAAAGTAATTGGGATTATTTTAGGAATAATAGTTGTTTTAGGAGTTGTATTTTTTACAGTAGATTATAATAGAGTACAGAAACAAGAAAAGCCTATTTTCTGTATAAAAAATCCAGCAGGCATTATTTCAGATGGTGGAACAATAGAGTATTTTGGAATAGGATACAAAGTAATTGATTTCCACACATTAGCAGGATATGATGACATAAAGATAGGTAGCTGGTTTATGGATTACAATGACTTTGAAGATGAAATGAAAGAATATGAAAAAGAATTTGAAGAAGAATTAAATAAAAACAAGGAATATGCAATTAATTTGTTTGAACTAGAGGAAATATCAAGTATAACAATAGATACTTTAGCTCAATATGATAATGAAAAAGAGTTCAAAGATGAAGAAACAATAGAAGAAATTTATGAGGTCTTTGCAGATAAAAAAACTAGTATAGAAAGTGTAAATGATATTCCAGTTAATCCTGACATATTATATTTTGTTAAATTAAAAAATAATTCTGGAAATTATAAATCAGCTTATATTTATAAAAAAGACAATCAATATTATATTGAGCAACCTTATAATGGTATTTATCAAGTAACTGAAGATGAATATACTAAGATAGAAAAAATTATTAAGTAACATATAAATTACAATTTCTAAAATTATTTTATATGAAGATATAGAGTAATTTTTTAAATTATGATATAATGCTACAAAATAGTAATTTATGGAGGTGTATGCTATTATGAAAAAAATAAAGTTTATAATTTTAGAAATCTTATTTTTAGTTGTGATGTTATTATGTGCAACAACAACAATGAAAATTTTAGATATACTATTTAAATTAAGTTATGAAAATACTTGGCTTGTAGGATTTAAAGTAGGATTTGTTGCTTGGTTAATTTTATCATTTGTCTTGTTCATTGCTAAAATAAAAAAGAAAAGTTCAAAGTAATACAAATTACAGGTATACTGTTAGATGTAAATAAAAGAGTTTACATCTAATTTTTTTGGTTGTAAAATTATTTACATT
>CALXEX010000010.1 GCA_944387445.1 uncultured Clostridia bacterium
AACCTTTTATCGATTTGCTCAAACCTTTTATCGATTTGCTCAAACCTTTTATCGATTTGCTCAAACCTTTTATCGATCTGCTCAAACCTTTTATCTATTTGCTCGAACCTTTTATCTATTTGTTTGAATTGTTGGTTTATTTTGTCAAATTCTGTTTGCATTTTTGCCCACAATTCATCAAAATTATTAATCATAAGCCTTTCCCTCCTTTCGCAAAAAATTATTAAATTAATTTGTAAATACTGTAATATAATTTTTTGAAACGTATGAACAAATTCATTTTGATTTAAAAATACATTTTTATAGAATTAAAATAATGAATATAAATGTATTAAATAAAAATATAGATAAACTATGTTTGCATTCTAACATGTTTATCTATATTTTGCAAGTGGTTTTTTGGTAAGTTTTGGTAATTTTTGATATATTATCTTTATTTTTTATTCTTTATTGAACATTATCTTCCTTTTTCGTTTTTACATCTTATTTGGCATCTCGATTCCTAATAACTTAGCTCCTACTTTTAATACCTTTCCAACTGCATATGTTAAATATACTCTAGCATTTTGTATTTCTTTATCTTCTACTAATATTTTGTTGTCATTATAAAAATTGCTAAATGCTTTCGCTAAATCAATTAGATATCTTGACAAGATAGATGGCTCTTCTTTTTCTGTTACTTGTACTAATACATTTTCAAAATTATATATCAATTTGATAATATTTTTTGATGACTCGTCTAATAATTTATCAAATTTAACTTCTTCTATTGTTGGCATATATCCGGCTTTTTCTAAAACACTTTTGGTTCTTACATATGTATATTGAATATATGGTCCTGTTTCACCTTGGAAGTTTAAGATTTGATTCCAATCAAATACTTCATCTTTTATTCTACTATTTGATAAATCATTAAAGATAACTGCTCCTACTCCTACTTTTTTAGCTACTTCATCTTTATCTTCTAATTCTGGATTTTTTTCTTCTATAATTTCCTTTGCTCTTGAGATTGATTCATTTAATAATTCTTCTAATTTTACAATATTTCCTTCTCTTGTTGACATCTTTCCTGTTGGTAATGACACCATTCCAAATGGTACATGTTTTAATCCATTTGTATATTTTTCATCTATTCCTAATAATTTTGCTACTTCAAATACTTGTTTAAAATGTAAAGTTTGTTCATATGATACAACATATAATGCTTTGTCAAAATCATATGTTCTGGCTCTATATAAAATAGCCGCCAAATCCCTTGTTGCATATGTTGTTGATCCATTTGATTTTTGGATAATACATGGTGTATGAATTCCTTTATCTTCTAAATCGATAATTTTAGCTCCTTGTGATTCTACTAATTTTCCTGTTTTTTCTAATATTTCAATTACTTCTGGCATTTTGTCTGAATAAAAAGCTTCTCCATTCCATGAATCGAAATGGCTTCCTAATAAGTCATAAACTTTTTGGAATTCTTTTAAACTTAAATTTCTAAACTTTTCCCAGATTTCTGTACAATATGGATCTCCATCTTCTAACAATTTAAAATTCATCCTACATTGTTCTAGTACTTTTTCATCTTCTTTACATACTTGATTAATTCGAATATATATTTTCGTTAATTCATTAATTGGATCTTCTTCTATGTTATATTCTTTTCCCCATAGTTTATATCCTTCGATTAATTTACCAAATTGTGTTCCATAATCTCCTAAATGATTCACACCTATTGTATGGTATCCCAAATATTTATAGATATTATATAAAGCGCCACCAATGACCGTAGAACGTAAATGTCCTATATGAAATGGCTTTGCAATATTAGGTGCTGAATAATCAATGACAATGTTTTTTCCTTTTCCAATTTCTGATTTTCCATATTTTTCTTGTACATCTATTTCTTTTAATACTTCTTCTACCATTTGTTCTTGTTGAATATAGAAGTTTAAGTAACCTCCTACTACTTCTATTTTTTCTACGATTGTTTCATCTATTTGTATTTTTTCCTTAATGTCATTTGCTATTATTGGAGGTGCTTTTTTTAATTCTTTTGCTAATCGAAAACATGGAAATGCATAATCTCCATTATTTGTATCTTTTGGTATTTCAATATAGCTTTCTAATTCTTTTTCATCTATGTTAACCACTTCTGCAATGGCTTTTGCAATTATTTGTTTAAAATCTATCATGTTTTTCTTCCTTTCTTTGAACTTTATGAACAACTTTAAAATCAATTTGGTTATGTCTTTTTAACCCGTCTAAAAAGTTACTTTTATTATTTCTCACAAAATTATATTATGTTTATCTATAAAAGTCAATTCTAATTTGTTTATCTATTTTTTAATTCTTATCGTATTAAAAAAAAAGAGACTACATCATTTTATCCTGATCAGAAGGATTTTGTATGTATCTCTTTTCGTTATATCTATATTGTTTTTACTGATATCACATTATGTATTCGTTCTTAATATTAAAGCTTTTTACATTTATAGTTTCTTTCCATATTTATATTTTATTTCTAAGTCTGCTAATCTACAATCAAATGTTTTATGTTCAAATTCATTTTTTTCAATATATTCATCTAGTTTTTCTGTTATTCCTTCTTTGGCTTCTGTTAATTCTGCTCTTGTTTCATTTAATGTTTTCAATATTTGAGCCATATTTGTATTTGTTACAACGTCTAATTTATCTTCAACTCTCTTAAAGCTTTGATTCATATTATCTTCTATGTCTTTGAATTTTTTGTCTGTTTTTCCTTCTGATTCTTTGAATCTTTGGTCCATTTTTGTTTCCATATCTTTAAATTTCTTATCTGTTTTTTCCTCTGATTCTTTGAATCTTTGGTCTATCTTTGTTTCCATATCTTTAAATTTCTTATCTGTTTTTTCCTCTGCTTCTTTGAATCTTTGGTCTATCTTTGTTTCCATATCTTTGAATTTTTTATCTGTTTTCTCTTCTGATTCTTTGAATCTTTGGTCTATCTTTGTTTCCATATCTTTGAATTTTTTATCTGTTTTTTCCTCTGATTCTTTGAATCTTTGGTCAATTTTTGTTTCCATATCTTTGAATTTTTTATCTGTTTTCTCTTCTGATTCATTAAATCTATTATTAAATTCTACTTGAATTTTTACCCACAATTCATCTAAAGTGTTTATCATAATAACTCACCTCCTATCGGATAGAATTTTAAATCTAAAATACAATAATAATGAACTTCATTTTGATTTTAAATTAAATTTGAACTAAATGATTAAAATTTTAAAATACAAATATAAATTAAATATGGATTAAATAAAATATAAATACGAAAATTAAAATATAAGAACTTAAAACTTTGAAAAATAAAAAATATAGATTAACTATGTATGTATATTAACATAATCAACTATATTTTGCAAGTATTTTTTGCAAAATTGATTAATCCTGTGCTATAATATGTATGTATTTTCAATAATGAAAATATATTTGTAACTTAGCCACATTTAATTTACTAGTTTTTTTACTTTATACTTAAATGTGGTGTAACGTCTCGTAAGAGACATTGTCTCATACATGAGAAAGGAGGAAAGAAAGTATGTCTAAACGTGACATCGCTTTCTTAGGAGGAACAATTGCTCTTTTAGTAGCAATAATTCTTCCTATGGTAACAATCTATATTGCTACCATTGCCCCTGAAGAGGATTTTTTTATCCTCTATTTTGGGCTCTCTGGATTGGCTTTTGTCCTCATCTCGATCTCATTATTTAGATGGGGACATAAGTTACTTATGGCAGAAGAACTACAAAAATTGTTGGAGTCATCCAACAATTAATATGTAGTATATTATTCTGCCCCAAGCCTGTGATAACGTAAAAGTTTTCACAGGCTTTTGTTTATTTACTTGCAACATTATATATTTTTTTGTGTTGCCTTTTTAACATTTTATTGTTATACTATTTTTAAATTCATCAACTATAATACAAATAATTTTTTATCCACTGAATCATATAACTAATTTCATTCATAATTATTTCAAATATATTAAAAATATCTTTATAATAGGAGGTAAAATTATGTCTACACCACATAACGAAGCAAATTTAGGAGATATTGCAAAAACCGTCATCATGCCTGGAGACCCACTCAGAGCAAAACATATTGCTGAAAAATTTTTGGAAAATCCTAAATTGGTTAATCAAGTAAGAAATATTTATGCTTATACAGGTAAATATAAAGGAAAAGAAATAACTGTTATGGCATCTGGAATGGGAATGCCTAGTATGGGAATTTATTCTTTTGAATTGTTTAAATTTTATAATGTTGAAAATATTATTCGAATTGGATCTTGTGGAGCTTATGTTCCTGATTTAAATTTATTTGATGTTGTGTTATCAAAATCTATTTTTACAGAAAGTACCTATGCTTTAGGATTCTGTAATGATGATTGTCATTTAATTGATACTAGTAAAGAATTAAACAAAATTATTAAAGAAACCGCTACTAAAAATCATGTAAAACTCATTGAAGGTGATACAATATGTAATGATAGTTTTGACCCATATATGACACAAGAAGATTTCGATAAATTTATGGATAGAATACATAAACAAAACTTTTATCCATTAAGTGCAGAAATGGAAGCTTTTGCTTTATGCTATAACGCCAAAATGCTAAATAAAAAAGCAACTTGTTTAATGACAGTTGTTGATTCTAGATTTGAAACCCAAACCGCTACCTCTGAACAAAGAGAACAAGGGTTAGATACTATGATCAGACTTGCATTAGATGCTAGTTTGAAATGTTAATATCTAATTAGAGACATTTTTAGGGAAATTGGGGTGACTCATTTTTCCCTTTTTAGAAAATTATATACGAAAAAAAATATAGAATATAAAAAAATGAAACGATTTTGCGTATCTGAATTTGGAACTAGAAATTCTTAAAGAAAAAAATGAGGAATGTTCATTTGACTTAAGCTTTACAGTCACAATGAAAGAGGCGCATTTTTTTCTTGTAGAATTTCTGTGAAAATTTAGCTTATACAAAATCGTGTAATGACTTTATATTCTATATTTTTTCTTATTTAACTATTAAAAAAGGGAAAAATGAGTCACCCAATTTCCCTTTTCGTTTATTTTTTGATTGATAATATTTTATATTTCATAACACCTGCTGGAGCATTTACTTCAACTGTTTGATTTTTCTTAGCACCTAATAATGCTTCTCCTAAAGGTGATTCATTTGATATCTTATTTTCAGCCAAATTTACTTCTGTTGAACCTACAATAGTATATTCAATTTTTTCATCAAATTCAAGATCTAATACTCTTACCTTATTACCAATTTGAACAGTTTCTGTATCTATATCTTTTTCATCTATGATTTTTGCATGTCTTAATTTATTTTCTAGTTCAGCTATTTTTACTTCGTTTTCTGCTTGTGCATTTTTAGCTTCATCATATTCTGAATTTTCTGATAAGTCTCCAAACCCTAATGCTACTTTTATTCTGTCTGCTATATCTGCTCTTTTTTCTGTTTTTAAAAAGTTTAACTCCTTTTCTAAATTATTATACCCTTCTTGTGTTAATATTACTTCTTTTTCTTCCATAGTAATTCCTCCTTGAATTGTGTACTGTTTCGTACTTTCTTATTGTATTTGCATACTTTCCTTATTGTATAGGAAAAATCAGCTTTTATTTTTTCCCTATTTAGATTTTTCCGTATGCAAAAAGGTTAAGTTTCCTATATTCGTGCAATAATCATGAAGTGATTTTGCACATCTGAGTGTCGAAATCTTTGATTTCGGTTACGCTCACTTTCCTTATATTACGGCAGAAAATGAAATTTGTCAATACAAATTTCATTTTTTTCTGCTTTCATATCATATTTATTATCAAAATCCTTTTATATGCTTATATATCCAGTTTTTATCTGGTTTTAATCAATACATTTTAATCTTTCAAATATTTCTTAATCCCTCTCATATAATCTATTCCAGAAAAGATTGTTGCAATAGTTTGTATAATCATCATGATTGTAACTGCTACATTTAATACAAAATCTGCCCCTTGTAAAGTTCCTGTAAAACATGTGCCAAATGCATGTAAATCTAAAAATGCTAAAATGATTGCAATCATTTGTGTAACCGTTTTTAATTTTCCCCATTTTGAAGCAGATATTACTTCTCCACCTTTTTCTACCGCAATTAATCTATAACCAGATACTAAGAATTCTCTTGCCAATACAATGATTGGAATCCAAGCTGGTAATTTATTCATCTCCACTAACATTAGCATTGCTGACAAAACCAATATTTTATCAGCTAGTGGATCTAAAAATTTTCCAAACGCTGTTACTTGATTTCTACTTCTTGCTATATATCCATCTAATTTATCTGTTATTGAAGCTAATATAAAGATAAAGTCTATAATTAAATAGGTAATTGGTATCCCCCATAAATTTCCTTCGATTCCAAAAAATGGTATGATAACCATAATTGGTACTAAAATAACTCTAAATATGGTTAATTTATTTGGTAAATTCATTTTTTCACTCATTCCCTTCACAAAGGTTTGATTCGTGTTAAAAAATTTGAATTTTTCTAACATTCCCTTTTATTAAAATTTATCATTTCTTTCTTAATTGTATTTATACCTTTATTTTTCTATTCTGTCAACATGTCTATTGCTTTTTGTAATTGTGTATCCTGACTTCTATCAACATTTAAAACATTTTCTACACTTTCTGGTAACTCTACTGTTTCATCTGGTTCAATACCAACTTGATTAATTTCAGTTCTATTTGGTGTCAAATATTTTTCAGTAGTTATTTTTAATCCACTACCATCTGGAAGTGTTAATATTTGTTGAATAACGCCTTTTCCATATGTTGTTGTTCCAACCGTTTTCGCCTTTCCTAAGTCTTTTAATGCTCCTGCTAATATTTCAGAAGAGCTTGCTGTATTTTCATTGGTTAATATGATAACTGGCATGTTAATGATTGCATTATTGGTATTTTTTTCTACTTTTTCATTGTTGTCTTTGTCTACTTCATATAGCAATACAGAATCTTTATCTGCAATATATCCTGCAATTTGTAGCGCTTCATCTACAATTCCTCCACCATTATTTCTTAAATCAATGATAAGAGAGGTAATTCCTTGTGATTGTAATTCTTCAAATTTTGTTTTAAATTCTTCTGCTGTGTTTTCATCAAATGATGAAAATTCGATATATCCGATATTGTTTTCTAATACTTCTCCTTCTACTGGATTGACAATGATATTTTCTCTTTGTATTTCAAAATCTAATGTTTCTTCTCCTCTTAAAATTTGTAGTTTGACAGTTGAGCCTTCTTCTCCTTTAATTTTTGTTGAAATTGCTGTCATATCATCTGCTGTACATTCTTCTCCATTAACGGCTATGATATAATCGCCAGGTCGAAGACCTGCTTTTTCGGCTGGGCTACCTTTTATTGGTGCTAATACCATGATTTGATTAGTTTGTGTATCTTCAATCATATAAATACCAATTCCCACAAAGTTTCCCATTGTATCTTCCATATAGTCTTCCATATCTTCTTTAGAAATATATTCTGTATATGGGTCACCTAATCCCTCAATATAGCCTTGTATAGCTCCTTCTTTTAAACTTTCTTCATCTACATCTCCTAAATAATATTTATCAATAACAGCTCTATACGTATCTAATGTTTGTGAAATATCTTTACTTTCATCAGATGTCATAAATGTTAAATATTTATTTAAACTATCTCCCTTTACAAAATATTGATAAAATCCTATTGATGTTAGTATAAATGTTATAAATGCTACTAAAATAATAAGCATTATCGTTCTATATACTTTATATCTCTTTTTTTCTTCCATTGATTTTCTTCCTTTCTGCAAACTATTTTTTTCTATTAATCTATTATATTTCACCATCCCATTGTAAATTCCAAATACATATGTCTATCTGTAAACAATTTCCATTTCCTCTATTCAACAAAAAGGGATAAAGGACATCCTTTAATCCCTCTTTATGGTGACATTTTTCATTTTTACTTAGAAATACAATGTTGGATCTACTCTACAATCATCTCCATATTTTTTAGCACTATAACTGTATGTATATGGTGCTCTCCTTACTTCAAAATGTAAATGTGGTCCCTCTGAATTTCCTGAATTTCCACTTTTCATAATCATTTGTCCTTGTGATACACTTTGTCCTGGTGACACACAAATCGATCCAGGTGTTCCATGGGCATACCATGTTTGCAGTCCATTCACATGTTGAATAACAACATAGGTCCCATAACTTGTTGTTAAACTATTTGTTGTTAATACCACTCCATCTGCTGCCGCATAAACTGGTGTTCCAACACTTATTCCATAATCTATTGCTCCATGGAATTTTCCGCTTGAATAATATCCATTACACGTAACTGTTCCACCATTTACTGGTCTAATAAATCCTCCTGGATTTGACGTTCCGCTTGTTCCTCCCCCTGAAGGACTAGAGCTTCCTGAAGATGTTCCTCCACTATTGGAAGATGAACTTCCTCCACTAGATTGATTTTTATTTGCCAATTCTTCTAATTGCTTTCTATATTTCTCTTGTGCCACTCGAATATCATTTAAGATTTGTTGGTTATCTTGTGTTAATTGATCTATTTCCTCTTGCAAATCTTGTTCTTCTTGTGACAATTGAGATACATATTTACTTTTTTCATTTTTGGCAGTTTGTAATTGTGTTGCCATACTTTCTTTTTCGGCTTTAGAACTATCTAATTCCTGCTTACTTTGTTCTAATGTTGTTTTTGCTTGTTCAATTTCTTTTTTCTCATTTTCAATACTTTCCATTAAATTCATGTCTGCTTCTGCTATTTGAGAAACCATATAATAATTAGAAATTAAATCTGTTAAACTTTTAGAAGAAAGTAATACATCTAAAAATGAAGTTTCCCCTGATTCATATGTTACAACAAGTCTTTTTTCTAATAATTCTTGCTGTTTATCATAATTTTCTTGTTTTTCATTTATTTTATTTTCTGCATCTGCTATTTGTGTATTTAAGTCACTAATTTTATATTCTAAATTGCCAATTTCACTTTCATAATTTTCTATTTGACTATTTAATTCATCTACTTGTTGTTGTACATCACTTTTTTCTTGCGAAACTTGTTGTTTTTGATTTTCTGTAGCTTTTAATTTTTCTTCATTCGATTCTTGCTGATTTTGCAAATCTGTGATTTCATCAGCATATACTATCACATTAAATTGTAAGATAAGTATTGCAATGATTAATCCCCCTAACACTTTACAAAATACTTTTTTCATAAGTTCCTCCTTTTTCCTTATCCAAAGGTTTATTTTTTTGAAGTACAATCAAGTAGTATTTTATCATTTCATCTATGTATAACAATTTTTCATTTTTACATATATATTTTAAGGTAAATATGGTGTTGGGTTAACTGGTCTACCATTTACTCTTACTTCAAAGTGTAAATGATATCCTGTTGAATTTCCTGTTGTTCCGACACTCATGATTTGTTGACCTTGACTTACAGATTGTCCTGCGCTAACTAATCTTGATCCTGGTGCACCATGTGCATATAAAGTCATTGTTCCATCATGATGGTTGATAACAATATATTCTCCATAACTTCTATAATTTCCGTTTGAATATTTTAATGCTGTAGAAGTTACAACTGTTCCTGCTTTTACAGCTAATACTGGTTTTCCTGATATTCCTGAACCACTAAAATCTACTCCTGTATGTCCACTATATCCCATCCATCCAGTTGTAATACTATAACCTACAACTGGTCTAATGTATCCGCTGGCACTTGGATTGTTTGGCGTATTAGAAACATTTGAATTACCTGAATTTGCCATTTCTTTTCTTGCAATTTCTGCTAATTGTGCTTGAATATCTCTTTTATCTTGTTCAAATTGCTCTAATTCTGCTTGTGTATTTTTTTCTTGTTCATTTAATTGTGCTACATAACTATCTTTTTGGCTCTTGGTATTTTGCAATTCTGTCGCTTTTTGTTGTTTTTCTGCTTTTGCACTATCTAATTCTTGTTTACTTGTTTCTAGTGTTTGCTTTGCCGTTTCTATCTCTTCTTTTTCTTTCTTAATTTTATCCATTAATTCCATATCACTTTGTGTAATTTCAGATATCATATAATACTTTGAAATTAAATCTGTTAAACTACTTGAAGAAAGTAATACATCTAAATAAGAGGTTTCTCCTAATTCATAAGCTGTTACCAATCTTGTTTCTAATAATTCTTCCTTATCATCATATTCTTCTTGTTTTTCATTTAACTTGCTTTGTGCTTCTTCAATTTGTGTATTCATATCTGCGATTTTTGAATCTAATTCATCAATTTCAGATTGTGCAGAAGAAATTTGCATAATTAAATCTTCTACTTGTTGTAAGGTTTCTGATTTTTCTGAATTAATATTTTCTAGTTCCTCTTTTGCTTCTTCAATCTTCTTGTCTGTTTCTGTTTTGCTTGCATTTAATTCTGAACTTGTGGCAGCCAATACCACATTAAATTGTAATACAATAATTGCTATCACTATTATTCCTACAATTTTGAGTCCTATCTTTTTCATTTTGTTTTTCTCCTTTTCCTCTCACATTTGTTTTTTATATAAAATTTATTTTTTGTTCCATGTTATATAACATGGAACTTATGAACAATTTTAATATTGTGCCGTCAAGTCTGTTTTTTCTTGTGAATCCGCTTCCGGTTCTGTTCCTGGGACAAGCCCATTTGTAATATATGGTAGCGGATCTGTTACCACTCCATTAATTCTCACTTCAAAATGTGCATGTGGTCCTGTTGAATATCCTGTTGAACCTACTTTTAATATAGCATCATTTTTCTTAACGGTTTGTCCAACAGTCACCAAAATTTCTGATCCATGTGCATATAATGTGGAAATACCGCCTCCATGATCTATCATAACCATATTTCCATATGCTGTATTATATTCTGCCTTTGTGACAATACCATCATTTGCTGCTACAAAATTAGCGCCAATCGGTGCACTAATATCAACACCTGTATGTAATTTGTACTGTCCTGTAATAGGGTGTACCCTCATTCCATAATTTGAAGTAATTTTGGTATATCCTGGTACTGGCCAAGCAAGCACACCCCCTATATAATCTATATCCAATCCTTGTGTTGCAAGTTCTAATATTTGATTATTGACTGCTTCATATTGTTCAGTCATTTCATCGATTTGTGCCTGTTTTGCTTTTTCTTCATCTGATAACCTAGATATATAATTTTCTCGTAATGCTTTCGTATTTTGTAATACAGTTGCTGTTTTGGTTTGTGTTTGCAATGCTACTGCTAATGACTCTTGATTTTTTTCTAATTCTTGTTTTGCTAATTCAATTTCTTTTTTTTCTGCTTCTACTTCATCTAATAAATCCTTATCTACTGATGCTATTTCTGTAATCAAATAATAATTTGATAAAAATTCCGAAATATTTTTTGAACTCAACAATACATCTAAGTATTTGGTATCACCTGCTTCATAAATGGCTATTAATCGTTTCTCCATGATGTTTTTTTGTTTTTCATATTTTTTCTGTGCTACATCTAATTGTGATTGAATTCCTGCTATTTCTTCTTGTAACGCTTTGACTTGGGCATCTAATTCTTCGATTTCGTTTTCTGATTGTCTGATTCTTTCATCTAATTTTTCTATTTGTTGCAAATTTTCTGATAGTTGGCTTTGTACTTCTTCTAGTTCTTCATGAGATTGCTGTAATTGGTCTTGCAAATCTTGTTGTTGTGTTTGTAAATCTGTTAAGTTACTGTTATTTGTATTATCAGTTGTGTTATCTTCTGCATATACCACAGTAATATATGTACAAATGATGATAAAAGCTAAAACAATACATAAAATTTTACGCATGCTCTACTCCTTTATACTTTTAAATATTTTCTCATAGAAATAATACTTCCTATTGCTCCTATTCCAATTCCTAGTAACATATATATAAATATGATTGAGCTAAACATATCTGAGAATCCCACTAAACTAACACCTACTGTTCTCATAAATTGTGAATTTACCATTTGTTCTGCAATAAAATTATAAGCAACTGCAACAATAACAATAGAAATTGCACTTGCAATAACACCAATAATCATACCTTCTACAATAAAAGGCCATCTAATAAATCCATTGGTTGCTCCTACATATTTCATAATAGAAATTTCTTTTCTTCTTGCATGTACCGTTAATTTAATGGTATTGGCAATAATGAATATTGATATGATAACTAATAAAGCTAAAATAACCCCTGTTACAATTTTAATTCCATTTGCTAAGTCAATTAAAGTTGATACTGTTTCATTAGAACTTGTTATCTTTTTAACATTTGCCAATTTTTTTATTTCAGCTTGCACTTGCTGACTTAATGTTAAATCTGTTAAAGTGACAATATATGAAGCTGTAAAAATATTATTGTCTCCCTCATATCCATCTAATAGATCTTCATTTTCTGCAAATCTTTCTTTCATTTGATTTAATGCTTCTTCTTTTGATACATATTCTGTTGTGTTTACACCGTTGATTTTGCTAATCTCTTCTCCTAGTTGCTTAATTTGTTCATCTGTTGCTTCATCTGTTGCAAAAACTTGTATACCTTGTGCTTCTTCTACTTCTTGCACAAAATGGTTAATATTTTCACTTAAGATTAAGAATACGCCAAATATAATCATGGTTGCACACATAATCATGAGTGACGCACCTGTTGATTTTTTATTTTTAAATACGTTACTAAATCCTTCTCCAATTAAATATCCTAATATATTATATTTCACAGTTCATACCCACCTTTTTTATCATCTTTTATGATTTCACCTTTTCTAATGTGAATAACCCTTTTTTTCATCTTGTCAACAATGTCTTTTGCATGTGTAGCAACAACTACTGTTGTTCCTCTCATGTTAATGTCATTTAATAATGTCATAATATCCCATGCTGTATCTGGGTCCAAGTTTCCTGTTGGTTCATCTGCAATTAGCATAGAAGGATTGTTTACCAATGCTCTAGCTAATGCTACCCTTTGTTGTTCTCCACCTGATAATTCATTTGGATACATTTTTGCTTTTCCACTTAATCCTACTAATGAAAGTACCATTGGAACTTGTCTTCTAATATGTCTTGGTGTAGCTCTTACAATATACATTGCATAAGCAACATTGTCATATACTGTTTTGTCTGGTAATAGTCTGAAATCTTGAAATACAACTCCCATACTTCTTCTTAAATATGGAACTCTATTTGGTTTTAAAAATGTAGTATCTTTTCCATTGATAATAATATTTCCTGAAGTTGGTTCTTCTTCTTTTAAGATTAATTTGATTAATGTAGATTTTCCACTTCCTGAAGATCCAACTAAAAAAGCAAATTCACCTTTATCGATTCTGAAATTGGCATTTTTTACTGCTTTTGTACCTGTATCATATGTCTTTGTGACATTTCTAAATTCAATCATCTTTTGCTCTCCTTATCTATTTTTTCGCATAATATTCTATTATATATTTTATTCTACCTAATCATAACAATAAAGAACAAAATTTGCAATAGTTTTAAAATAAAAAAACAATAGAAAATGTTGGTTTTTTTGCATTTTCTATTGTTTTTCTCTGTTTTTCTTTATTTCAGAAAATTCACACAAAATTTACATTTCGTTTGTTAGTGTTCTCTATGATCTTCTCCTTTTGGTATTTCATCTCCAGTTCTTCCTTCTTGGTAGACCCCATCACATTCATGTGAATTCGGATATTCTCCCTCACAGTCTATTCTTACTTGATTTCTGACATTCTTTCTATATTCCATGATGCTTTTATCTCTTCGATAATAAAAATCTTTAAAAGTTAACTTATACTCTCTTAGAGCTTCTTTATACATATCTCTATAATAAACATATAATTTACTTGCCTCTATTTCTCTCTTAAAACGTTTTTCATCTTTTTTAGAAAACTCCTTTGAATTTTGAAACCCTCTTAAAATCTTTAAAACTTCTAGTTTGAATTCACCGTTCTTTTGTTCCACCTAAAAATTTTGCAAATTTTACAACTTTCCCAAATTCACTCTCTTCAATTCCTGTTTCAAATGTTGGTAAATCTATGACATTTCCATCTATCTCTATATGTCTACCGGTTTCAAATGGTAACTTTACTCTCCTTACATCTATCCATATAAATAAATGACTTCCTCCATAGTAACTTATACAATTTCTTTCATCATTAAGTGGAATGACCTCCTCATCATCTAATCCCAGTTCGTTATTTTCAATCTTTTTTAACTGTTCATATACAGGATATCTAAAATCCTCTACAAATCCATCTTCCTCTACTAAAGAATATCTATCTCCTGTGTTTTCTGCTATAGCATTAATTGTTGGTGTATTTTCTAATATACTAGGGAATTCCGTTCTATTTTTCCTTTGCAGTTTTTTTGTTATTTTTTCAGAAAGTTTATGCCAAAAACCTTTCTTTAGATTTTGAGAAACTGCTGGTAGCTTATTTTGATCATGTACTTCTATTCCATTTTTCTTCTTAGGCTGAAAATACATTGCGGTTTGTGTATAATAATCCGTATTCATAATACCCATGATGTCTCTTTGTATAGACATAAGTTCACTCAGCATCTCAATTGACGACATTGTATTATTATTAATATCTTGCCTGAATGCCTCAACCCTTGTTATGAGCATTTGTGCGATTTCTTTATTTACTTTTCCAATATTTTCTATAGATTGATAAATCCCTTCTATACTAGCTATAATTTCATCTTGTATTCTTTTTAGCTGTTTATCTGTTTCTACATTTTTCTCTTGTTCTCCCATAATTTTCTCTCCTTTTGGATTATTTCTTTACCATCTCCACAATTCCTTCACTCGTTAATCCAAAATATTTCAATAATTCTACTGCATTTCCAGATTGTCCAAAAATATCTTTAATTCCCATTCTGACTAATTTACAAGGATATTCTTCTGTTAATACCTCACTAATCGCACTACCTAATCCACCAATGATACTATGATCTTCAATAGATATTAATTTTTTTGTTTCTTTTGCTGATTTGATAATCATTTCTTTGTCAATTGGCTTAATTGTATGCATATCTACTACTCTAATATGAATACCTTCTTTTTCTAAAATTTCTTTTGCTTTTATTGCTTCTGGAACCACTACACCTGTTGCAAAAACAGTAGCATCTGTTCCTTCTCCTATTTGAACTGCTTTTCCAATTTCAAATGTCTGATTTTCTTCATAAATCCCTTGTGTTGCAAGTCTTGCCAATCTGACATATACAGGTCCTTTTATATTTGCTATTTCTTTTATTAAGCATTTTGTTTCAACATCATCAGATGGACATATGACTGTCATATTTGGTAACACTCTCATCAAAGCTAAATCTTCTAACATTTGATGTGTTGCACCATCTTCTCCTACTGTAATGCCACAATGTGTTGCACATATTTTTACATTTAAATTTGGGTAACAAATACTAGAACGTATTTGATCATAAGCACGTCCTGTTGCAAAAGCTGCAAAAGTACTAACAAATGGTATTTTCCCACAAGAAGCCATACCTCCTGCAACGCCCATCATATTGGCTTCTGCAATTCCCATATCAAAAAATCTGTCTGGAAATTTTTTGGCAAAAATGCTCGTTTTTGTTGCTGCTGATAAATCAGCATCTAATACCACAATATTTGGATTTTCCTCTCCTAATTTTTCTAACATTTCTCCATAGCTTTGTCTTGTGGCTTTTTTCTCTTCCTTCATAAAAAACTCTCCTTTCATTCTCTTTTACTTTTATTTATTGTATAGAAAAAATCCACTTCTATCTTGTCCCATATAGATTTTTTCGTATACAACAAGGTTAGGCTTCTTATAATGTTGCTCCAATTATCCCTGCATCATTATCTAATATAGCTGTTTGAATAATGATTTCTTTTCTTTCATTGAACAGTAAATTATCTTTTAATAATTTTTCCTTTAATTTTTCTAAAAAAATCTCTTCATAAAATACAAAACTTCCACCAATCCCAATAGCTTTTGGTTCAAAAATATTTACTAAATTGGATATTCCTATACTTAAATACTCTATATATTGTTCTATCAATTTATTAATTTGTATATATTTAGGATTGCTTTTGTCTATTTTTCTTAACATATCTAATAATTCTTTTCCGCTTGTTTTTTCATCTAAATCTAAAATTTCTCTCAAACTATCTTTAAATGCTTTCATAGATGCATAGGTTTCCCAACAACCTTTTTTTCCGCATTTGCACAATTTTCCGTTTCTTTCTATTAGCATATGTCCAAATTCACATCCTGGCAATTCTCCTGTATCCAATAATTCGTTATGAATGATGACTGCCCCTCCAATACCTGTACCTAGAGTTAAAAAAATACTTCTATCATAGGATTTCAATGCACCATATGTATTTTCAGCTAATGCAGCACATTTTGCATCATTTCGAATTTTAATTGGTAATTGTATCTTTTCTTGTAATTTTTTAACAATCTCATAATTTTTTAGTTCCAAATTAACAGATTTGACAACAATTTCATTTTTTACCGTTCCTGGTATCGCAATTCCCATTTCTGTAATTTTGTATTGTTGTAAAAAATTGCTTGTTTTTTCAATAATATATTCCTCTATTACTTTTTTTATATTATTTTTCTCTGCTTTGGTAATTCGTTTTTCTACTTTTTCTAATATTTTTCCTTTATTATCTACCACACCTATGGCAATATGACTACCACCTAAATCAATTCCTATCTTCATTTTAGGTTCACCACTTTCTATATATTTATATAAATATATCTAATCTTTTTAAAGTTCATTTTGATTATATCATATAACATTTTTTTGAACAATAGTGACATGACAAATCATTGGAAAATTATTATAAGATAGTTACAATTCACAACTTAATCAATGCCCCTAGAGGCTTATGTTTTTCTAGATTGAATAAAATTTCGAATGTGATTGGAAAATAATTAGAAACTCTTGAATCATTTTATGGAAAATGTTCGCGTCGAGCGTAGCGAGGACTAAGTGAAAGGGTGCCATAAAATGATTTTAGAGTTTCTTATTATTTGTATTGAGCCGAGAAATTTATGAAATCTAGAAGAACATAAGCCTCTAGGAGCATTGATTAAGCTGTAAAAGGACAAAAACTTATACACCATATGCTGAGAATAAGAAATTTCCCATATATACTTGAATACATGGCACTAATACTACAATTACAAAGAAGATTAAAACTACACCGACAATTGCATAAACAACTTGTGGTAATACTTTCATGATTTTTTCCATGATATTATCAATATCAATTTGCATATATTCCACTAATTTTTCCATCATTTCTGCTAAGTCTGTTTGCATACCAATTTTTAACATTTCTGTTATCATAGGATTTGCTAATCCTGATGTTTCAAATGGCTCTATCCATGAACTACCTGTTAACATATTGTTAATAGAAGTTTCTATCATAGATAACATCACATAATTTTTAATAACATTTTTACTAACATCTATAGAATCTTGTATTCTCATTCCATTTTTTAAGTTTAATAACATGGCTTTTAAAAATCTGGAAAAATCTAATGCAAAGATTAATTCTCCAAAAATTGGCATTTTATATTTAAAATAATGAAAATTATATTTTCCTTTTGGTGTGTTGATATAAAACAAAATTCCAGCTGTTATCATTATAATGACCAATACTGGAATATACCAATAAGCTATCATTATATCTACAACATCTGCAAACCATAATGTAATTGCCGGCAATTGTTCTTCTGTTCCTAACTCATCAAAAATTCCTTGAATGGTTGGTATAGCCACTAATGTTCCCACAAACAGCATAACTAGTAACAATACAAACTGTACAATGTTAGGAATTAAAATAGATCTCAATTTTCTATTTAAAGCATCTGTTTCATCTAAATATTTTACAGCTTGTTCTAATGCATTTGTTAGAGAACCTGACAATTCGCCTACTTTTATAATATTGACATAAATATATGGAAATACATTTGAATAATATTCCATCGTGGTATACATGTTTTCTCCTGCTTCCACACCTGCTAATATATCTTCTAAAATCCCTCTAAAAGATACGTTTTCCGTACTTTGAATAATCGTATCTAATGCATGTATATTATTAAAATTCGCTTTTTTTAACAGATAAAAATTTTGTGTAAATATCATAATATCTCTTGTTGTGATTTTTTCTGACCTAGCAAAATATAGATTAATCTTTTCTTTTGTTGTTAATTGTTTTGGCTTACTTCTTCCTATATTGGTAGTATTCACATTTTTCATAATTTCTTCTATGTTTGTAATATTTTTCTTTGCCTTTTTTTGTTGTTTTCCTACATATCGAATTTGTTGAACATCAATCGGTATTAAGCCATTTCCTTTTAAAGTTTTCAGCAAATTCTGTCTACTAGATGACTCTATTCTATTTTTTACAATTAATCCAGATTTTGTCATAGCCCTATAAATATAAATTGGCATATGTTTCCTCCTTTTAATTATTTCTCATACTTTTTTTAATTTTTAATTGCATAATCGTTCTATTTAAAATGTCTTGATTTTTCTCTTCTATTTGTGATTTTGCTTGTTCTAGCGTTATTTTATCTTCTACAAAAAGTTCTGCAAGTGAATTGATTAATCCAATACTTCCTTTTTCTAAATTACTTTGTATTGCATCTTCTATTTCAGATACGCTTAATTTATCTTTCCTAATAATTCCAGCTACAATATTATCCACTACCATAACTTCTGGAACTAAAACTAATTTTTCATTTGTTCCTTTTAATAGCCTTTGTGACACAACTAATTTTAATAATGCAGATAATAAATATTTTACACTTGCTTGATCTCTCACTTCATAGAAATTTATCATTCTATCAATGGTTTCTGCACAAGATTTGGTGTGTAAAGTTCCAATTACCAAATGTCCTGATTCTGCCATTTCAATCGCTGCTTCCATGGTCGTTCTATCTCTAATCTCTCCAATTACTAGGATATCACAGTCCTCTCTTAAAGAATTTTTTACGCCATCACTAAAAGTCAATACATCTCTACCTTTTCCCACTTCTTTTTGTACAATTAAAGATTTTTTAGAATGATGTTTATACTCAATTGGATTTTCCAATGTTAATATCTTTTTATTTTGGTTTTCATTGATATAATCTATCATAGAATTTAACGTTGTACTTTTCCCTGAGTTTGTTTTTCCAGTAACCAAGATCAAACCTTGTGGTTGATATGTCATTCTTCTCACAACATCCGGAATTCCTAAAGATTCATAAGGCGGTAATTCATTTTTAATAATTCTTAATGTACATGTAGGAATTTCATCTGAAGAAGAAATATTTACTCTTAAACGAATATCTTTATATTCATATGATATATCTAGTTTTTTTGTCGTCGTATATACTTCATCTTTATTTACATTTCCTTTTACTAAATAATCATATGCTTCTGTCATATCAGCTTCTGTTAATTCTTTCATATCTTCAATTTCTTTTAAATCTCTTGCAATTCTTAGAATTGGCTTATTTCCACATATCATATGAACATCTGACGCATCTTTTTCCATTGCAATATCTAAGATTTTATTCATATTCATGTTTTAATTCCTCCTAGCTATTTTCCTATCAATTTTATCATTTTACTATGATACATCTCGTTTTTTAATTTTACTGATTTCTCCAAGGCGCGGGAGTATATTTCTCATTTTTTGAGTTCATCGACGAATGTGCCGTGGAACAGACGTATAAATTCTTGGTTTTGAATAAATTTAGAAAAATAATAACTTTTTGTTCAGTTCTTCTAATGTTGTTTCTCCTTTTAAAACTTTTTTTATTCCATCAACAATTAATGGTCTATAATTTTGTTCTAATGCTTTTTTTCTAAGTTCCATACTAGATGCCCCTGAAACAATTAACTCTTTCAATTCATCTGTAATATTTAATATTTCAAAAATTCCAATTCTGTCATAAAAGCCTGTGCCATGACAATCATCACAACCTAATGCATCATAAGTTTTTAGTTCTTTTAAATCCACGTTTTCTCTATATTTTTCTAATATACTGTTTATGATATTGGTTTCTTCTTTTGTAAATGACCTTTCACGTTTACATTTCGGACAAATTTTCCTTACCAGCCTTTGTGAAATAGATGTTGCTAGTGTACTTGCAATATCATAATCTGAAACACCTATTTTTCTTAATCTATTAATAACTTCTATACTATCAATGGTATGGATTGTGGATAATACATAATGCCCTGTTTGTCCAGCTTGTATAGCAATTTCTGCTGTTTCTTTATCTCTAATTTCTCCTACCAAAATAATATCCGGATCTTGTCTTAACACAGTTCTTAGTGCTCCGGCAAAAGTAGTTCTATTATCAATCTCTATTTGATTTAGTCCAGGAATTCGAATTTCTACAGGATCTTCAATAGTGGTAATATTAATTTCTGGTTTATTTAAATAATCAATAATGCTGTACAAAGAAGTGGTTTTTCCCTCTCCTGTTGGTGCTGCAATAATAGTTATACTATTTCTTTTATTAATACTTTTTGCAAATTCCTGTTCTTCTCCGTAATATCCTAAATCAAATATGTTTTTAATATTCGCATTTTTCTTTAATAGTCTTAAAACAAATTTCTCTCCATAAACATTTGGTTGTGAGGATACACGAATGTTATAATCTTCATAAAGCAAAATTCTACCATCTTGTGCTTCTTGTTTTTCTTGATGCATATTGGAAATAGCCTTTAGCCTTCCTATCATTTGTTGTTGCTTTTCTTTATCTAAATTTGCTACTGTAAATAATTCACCATCAATTCTGTATCTAACACGAATAGAAGTAGCCATTGGTTCTATATGAATATCACTAGCTCTTTTTTCAATACCTGTTTTAATAATATTATCTACTAAATGAATAATTGTTACTCCAACTTCATTAATATCTGTTGTTGCTTTTCCTTCTAAAGATTTTAGAATTTGGAGAATGTCCTTTTCAAAGGTTATATATGTTTCCATAATTAAACCTTTATTTAGCAGTAATAATCGGATAGTTTCTATACTTTTTCTATTTACCGTATTTGCAAAACAAACTTTTATTTTTCCATTTTCTATTTCAAAAGGAATCGCTTTATGTTTTTTTGCCATATCTAAAGAAATATATTCTTCTATATTAATTTTTATAGTATTTTTTCCCAGTAATATTCCTTTTTCTCCTAAAATTTCTCCTATTGTCTTTATTAATATATATGGATCACAGACATCTAATGCATATAAGCAGTCACCTATTTTTACATTTGGATGTTCTCTTTGATACTCTAATGCTCGTTCAATATCCTCTTCATCTACTATTCCTCTTTTTACGAGTTCTACGCCAATTGGTTGCCTTCTCTTTAAATCCATATTTTCTCACATCCCTTTCTTAAGGCTTAAATCTGGTTGAAAAAAATTGTTTTTTGTAATTATCTTTCAACTTGGAACCTCTTTCTTATACTTCGTTAATCTACTAATGTGTAAGTTGTCATTCTTTCAAAATTTTTTCCTTGTATGGTAACTGTTATTGTTGTTTTTCCATTTACTTCTTCTTTAGTACTAAAAATACAATCCGTTATATTTTGTGCAATTTTTATTTGATTCATATATATTGCTTTATTTTTTGGTATATATGTATACTGATTTCCACTAAAAAAAATAATATAGCATTGTCTACTATTTTCTGTATCCTCTGCTATATTTTCACTACTATTTTCTTTTTGTGTTGTGATTGTGTTTTTTATACCTGTATCTATTTCTCCTATTTCTAATATTTTATTTTCTTTTTTATTTACCTCTTCTACAAAATAAGTATTAAATTTTGTGTATTGCTGATTTAATTCTTGACTTGTAGATGTTATATCAATATTTTTGTAAAAATATGATGTTAAAACTGTAATAACAGCTACAAGGATAAGCATAACAATCACATATATGGTTATCGATATTAAGGTAATCCCTTTTTCCTTTTGCATACATTTCTCTCCTTACCTATTTTTTTGTTATTACAGTTGATAATTCTACTGTTTGTGTTGTATCACCTTCTCTATATGCTACTTCTACAGTTACCTTTTTTACCAAACCAGATAAAATTGTATGATTATCTTGGTTTTCTGGTAAATCGGCATAATCTGTGACTGTTATTTTTTTTGAATATCCTGTTGGTTGATCTCCATTTGTTATATATTGAAATTCATTTGTTTTTCCTATATTTTGCAAAGATTCAAAATCTTGTGCTTTTAAACTTTCAATTTCATTGATTGCATAATTGGTTGCTTCCGCTCTTCTTTGTATAGAAGTTGAATTTGTATGAATTGCATATATGAGGCTCGCAATCAAAGTAACAAACAATGTTATGATTATAATAGAAATTGTAATATCAATATTGGTAATTCCTTTTTCACTGTTTGCTCTCATTAGATATTCCTTTCTATTAAACAAAAAATTGATACAAACCTAATATAAATATATAATTTAAGATATTAGATATTGCTAACAAAAATCCATAATGAATATTTTTACCATAATTTTTTTCTTCTCTTCTAACCTTTCTCCTAATATTTTGTATTTTTTGTAATAAAAAATTAAATGCTATAATCAAAGCTGTCATAATAAGTGTATTTATCATCACATATTCTCCTGTAAAAATACTCATCGTAATGACAGTTAATATCACTCCATTTACATAACTGTTTTTCGCATACCTTTTTAATGTAATAACATCTAAAGTTAACATACATACATAAATGATTAAGTATATGATATATCTATATATACTAGCCTGTTCTATTACACATCGATATATAATATATGCAATAGATATGATAACTCCATACATAGATATAGATTTTTCTATTTTTCGATTTTCCAAATCAATTCCTGCCATAATAAAAACAAAACACAAATAAAGTACTAAAAATGCACTTTCTGCTAACACATGAGGTTGCAAATTATTTATTCGAATATTCATAAAATATGCTATTAACAAAAATGTAAAGCCTGATAAAATTTCTACGATAATATATCTTGGTCTTATTTTTCCTTTACAATATCTACATTTTCCCAATAAAAATATATAACTAAACACAGGTATTAAGTCTAAAAAACCTAGTTTATGATTACAATTAGGACAATAAGAATGTGTATGTGTAATATTTTGGTTTTTAGGAATTCTATAAATGGCTAATGTAAAAAAACTTCCAAATACAGTTCCCATTATAAATATTAATATATATAGTAGTATATCCATTTTTTCTCCTTCTATTTCGTTCTTTTATTGATTATCTTTCTATTTTACAAACATTTTTAATTTATTTACTTAAACTATTAAAATAGCATTCTATCTTTAATATTTGAGCCATACACACTGCAGTGTGCGTATGGCTATTATTGTTTTTTCATATTGTGCATTTATTCTGATTATGTTGCAGACTTTTTGGTTACAATTTCTCCTGTTGTCGGTAGAACATATATATCCTCACCTTCAGCAAAATCTACCTTTAATACTGAAACTGCTGTATCTCCATCATCTTCGGCAATATCAATTGAATCTGCTGTAACATCTGTTACATTTGCATCTGAAGTTGTTCTATGAATTGCATTTTTTAGTTCTTCTGCATTAATTTCCAATGTGCTTGGTGTATTATTTGTATTTGTAATATTTGTTGCTATCGTACCTCCAGCATGATATTCTGTTAATAAATCTGATACTGCTAATTTAACAATTTCCTCATTACTTTTTTGTACTGTTGTTGTTTGCGCTTCTCTTGATCTTGTTAAGATTCCATTTTGTCCTGTAAGCATTGCAATTGAGACTCCTGCTAAAATTAATAAAACAATAATGGTAATTACTAAAGCTATTAAAGTAATACCTCTTTGATTTTTCATTTTTATGTTTCCTCCTTTTCTTTTGAAATAAATCTATTTGACTTATGTTAAAAAAAACATAACATTAATAACTATTTTGTTCCCGTATCAGGATAGTATGCAGACGCTCCTGAATTGGTTGTATTATTTGTTTGAGTTCCATTTTCTGAACTAGTTGTATTGTTTACAATTTCTGAATTGGTATCTGTTTGATTATGGTTACTAGTTGTTGTGCTAGCATTTTCATTTTGATTTGTTGTTTCTTCAGAATTTGTAGCTATATTATAAGATGAAAATGGATTTGGTTTTCCAGGTACATACGTATAAATTCTTTCATAATTATCTAAGTCTGAAGCAGTAATGCTATATGTTAAGATAACCTCATCATTTTCTACTTTTTCCCCTTTTCGTAATTCCTCTTGTACTTCTGTTGGTGTTGTATAAGATACTCTATCTGGTATCATCTTATTACTTGGAACATATTCATATAATAATACACCAAGTATCAATATAATCGCTAAACATAGTAATAACATAACCATCATTTCTTTTATAAGTTTTTTAGCCATCATACACTCCTTTACTTATTAGCTGTATTTGTTGTATTGGTATTATTTGTCGTTGTTGTATTTGATGTATTATTTGTACTACTTGATATATTATTTGTTGTTGTTGTATTATTTATACTATTTACTGCATTTTGATTTGTTGAATTATTTGTATCTAATGAAGATATTCCTTTGATTGGTATATTTTTGCATACAAATGTTGCTCTTAATAAAGAGGTAGATTCTCCTTCTGTCATAGAAAAACTTTCTATTTTAAATGCTAAATCAGAATCATCTTCTATATCTCTTATAAATTCACATATTCCAATATAACTTCCTACAGCTGTAAAATTTAAATCATACACATTTTCTCCGTCAATTCCTAAGGTTAAAGATATATTGATACTAACTCCTTCACTTGTTGCATGTGTACCAATTTTTGTCCATAAAAAGTCTAATGTATAATTGGATAATTGACTGGCTGTCTGGACATCATCTGTATTACTTACTGCAACCATATCTTCATATGTGTTTTTTTGTTCTTGTAAATTTTTCATACTTGCATTTACTTCACCAACTTTTGCTGGAAACGTTGAACGTGCAAGTTTTGTTGCTTCATTAAGCGTTTCATCTAATGCTTGATTTTCTTCTTGAATTTTTTGTATTCCCCAAATATTAAAATTCCCAATTTGAATGCCATTTATCATGGTAAAAATTGTTAACGCCAGTACTAGTATCATTAAAACGAGTATTAATAATTTTTTCATGGTAAATCTCCTTCAATCTTTACTTTAATTACATTGTTTTCTTGTTGTCCTGAAGTAGAAATCACATTTGTTAAATACATTCCTGTATCTAATTTTGCTTTAAACATACCTAATTGTTCATATTTATCTGACTGTGCTTGAATAACCATATGTGTTCCTGTTGTATTTTGTATGGAAGTTATTTGCACATTTTCTGGTATAATAAACATAATTGAATTTAACAAATTCGGTATCGCATCTCTTGTTTTACTGGCATCTATTAATCTATCATTTAAATCTTGTAAATTTTGAATTCTTTCTGCATAGTTATTTGCTCTAGAATCTATTTTTGTTTTGTCATTATCTGCTAATTGAATTTGTGTATTTGTATAATTCATAGATTCTTGTGCTTCCTGTTTTTTATGTTCCATTTGATTTTTTAACAATACAGAGAAACCACTATAAATAATAAACAAAATGATGAATCCCGCAACTGTTCTTAGCAAATTGATTTCTGTTTTATCTAGTTTTTCTCCTAAATTATTTGTAAACCATCCAGATGTTGTAATTTTGCTTTTTTTACCTTTTCCTGGATTCACTTCTATTTTTAACCAATCCGCTAGTTTTTCATGAAATGTTTGCTTTTTAAAGTTTATTCCTTGTATTCCCTGTCCTACACCTGATAAAGCCAAAGATATTGCCGAATTTACTTCTATATAATCTTGTATACTAATGTCTGGTATTGCATTCATAAAATAAGGTTTTAATATTTCACACTCCATTTCATTGAAATATTCTTGAAAATATAAATCTAAATTATTGATTAATGTTGCCATTCCTGTTAAATATATTTTTGTTATTTTTTCTTCACTTTCATTAATGATTTTTCTAACATTTCCAACAATCGCATATAAAGTTGGCATAATGTCTTCAAGATAGCCCATTTCTGTTTCTTGAAGCTCTTTCCCTTCAAATGTATATATGGTTGTATTTTTGCATATTTCATAGGATTTTGCCATAGAATTTTCTTTTAAATTTATCTTTCTTAAAAATTCTTGACACCCCTCTTCAAATACATCTACCTTATATATATTTTCATCCAAAATTGTAGTAACTGTTGTATGATCTTCGATATTAACAATTAAATAATTTTCTTTTGGTTTTGTTTGTATCAAATTGGTAATTGCCATTGAAACCGGTAAAATATTTTGCAATTTATATGCATTTAACACCTGTACTTTTTTTGTTAGCTCTATTTTGTTTTCAGAAATATGAATGACTTTTAATTTATCTTTATCTTGCAAATTTTTTGAAACAACATATCTTGTTTCAAAAACATTTGGATTATACCCTTGATCATCACAATACATTTCAAACTCTGTTTTTATTGCTTTAGATAAATCTTTCTTATTTAATAATGCAAACATATCAAAATAGTTATAAATTTCTTCAGATAAGTTAATACTAATAGGGATTTTATAACTATATGTTTCTTCTATTATTTGATTTATTGCCTTTTCTAGATTATCAAAAAATTTTACTCCAAATGATTGTACTTTGATCTTTTCATGTTCTTTTGCAACCTTTGCATATTTAATTATATTGTTTTCTACATATAAACCTAGACAGTTAGCCATCTTTTGCTCCTTTTTTATTTTTCTTATTGTTATTTTTTACACTTCATAAGATTTGATACATGAAGAAATTAACAAGTGACTAAATTTCTGCCAAGTTTACTAATTTATTCTACCATTGCCCCTTCAAAAATCAACATATTTAATATAATTGTAATTTAAGCGTAACCAAAATGTAATATTTATATTTTTTGTAATTTACATATAAAAAATCCATCTGTTTCTTCTCCTTGGTACAATTGTATTGTATTAGAATTTTCTAAATAATCCTTCATTTGGGGAATATCGATTTTTACATACCTAAATGCTTGATTATTTTCTAAAAATTTTTCAATCATTTGATCATTTTCAGCATAAAAAATACTACATGTTGCATATACCATTTGTCCATTTGGTTTTAAATATTGAGAACATGTTTCTAATATTTTTTGCTGAATTTGTGTAATTTCCGCAATATCTTCTGGTCTTCTTTTCCATTTAATATCTGGTTTTCGTTTTAAAACACCAATTCCTAAACACGGTACATCTAACAAAATTTTATCAAATTTTTCTTTATACATTTCTTGATAAATTGTTGCATCTTGGCATTCTGTTTTTATAATATGAATCCCTAATCGCTCAGCATTTTCTTCTACTAATTTTACTCTATGAGGATGTAAATCCCATGCAATAATTTTACCTTTATTCTCCATCAATTCTGCCATATAAGTAGTCTTTCCTCCTGGGCTACTACAAGCATCTAATATGACTTCGTTTGGTCTTGGAGCTAAAATTTTTGCAATTAATCCTGCTCCTTCATCTTGGACTGTAAAATAGCCTTGTTCAAATAAATCTAATTGTTCTATATTTTTTGCTTTTTCAAGGATTAAAAAATCTTCTAACTTTCCTTCTTGAAAAGTTATATTTTTTTCCTTTAATAAATTCTCTAATTCATGTTTATTGGTTTTTAATGAATTCACTCTAATGGTTACTTTTGGTTTTATATTAGATGCTTTACAAATTTTCTCTACTTTTTGTATATCATTTTCTTTTAATAATTCTTCAATGATCCAAACTGGCATAGAAGTTGTTTTTGAAATTCTTTCTACTGGGTTTTCAATTTTAAAAAATGCTTCATAATCCTGTTTTTCTATTTTCCTTAAAATGGCATTCACAAAATTGCGACTTCCTTTATGACCATATCGTTTTGCTAAATTTACACTTTCATTAACCGCTGCAGATTTTGGAACTTTATCTAAAAATACAATTTGATAAATGCCCATTCTTAATATATTTAAAATCCATGGGGAAATTTTTTTTAATCGAATATTCGAATATTTTTTGATCATTTCATCTATTGTCAATCTCCATGTAGTGACACCATACACAATTTCTGAAATAAACCCAATATCTCTTTCATCTAATTTATGTTTATTTTCTTTGATCTTTTCATCTAAAGCAATATTAGAATATGCTTCTTCTTTATCAATTTTATACAATGTTTTTAATGCAATTTCTCTTACAATATCCATACTTCTATTTTCTCCTTATCTATTAAAATAACACATTAAAAGTCGCCTATTATCTTCTACATATTTTACGTTGAATAATACTTTACTACTGTTAATAACACATGTCATTCTTTTAAATTATATACTGTAACTTGTATTTTTTCTACCATTTTTGTATAATTTCTATTTTTTTGGAAAACATAGCTTTAAACGGTTTGCGTCTAGTTAAAAATTATTAGAGCAACATGCTCGGATGGAGGTTTTTATATATGGAAATTAAAAAACATTTAATCATTACTGGTAATTCAACTGTATCATGGAAAGATGCAATTGTAAAAGCTGTAGCAGAAGCTTCTAAAACAATTGATTATCTCTCTGATGTTAGAATTTTAGAACAAAGAGCTAGCATTAGTGGAGATAAAATTTCTGAATATTTTGTTGATTTAGACATTTCTTTTTCTATTGATTTAAATAGAAAAGATAACAAAGATGCATAAATTATGTACAAACAAAACACTTTAAAGAAAGGAGTGTATGATATATTTTATAAAATATATCATCAAGGTCATTATGGAAAATCCAACAGAAACCAAAAAAACATATCAAGAATATGTAAATAAAAAATCCCCTAACTCACCAATTTTAAAAAATTGTTTTAATGCTTTTTGGGTTGGAGGTCTAATTTGTACAATTGGACAGATTATTCTTAATATTTGCAAAGATAGAGGATTTGATACACAAATTTCTGGCACAATTGTTTCCATTTTATTAATTGGCTTATCTGCATTTCTAACAGGATTAAATATTTTTAATAAAATCGGAAAATTTGCCGGTGCAGGTTCTTTAATCCCAATTACTGGGTTTGCCAATTCAATTGTTTCTCCTGCTATGGAATACAAATCAGAAGGCTATGTTATGGGAGTTGGCGGGAAAATGTTTACTGTAGCAGGACCAGTTCTTGTATTTGGTATTTCTGCCTCTATTTTAGTTGGTATTATTTACCTAATATTTAATACACAAGCAATTACTTTAGTTTAATTAACATATTTCGTTTTAAAAAGGAGTGTTCTATTTTGGAAAGATTAGGAAAACAAACTATTAAATTTACTACACCTCCTACAATTTTAGAATGTGCATCTATTGTTGGTCCCAAAGAAGCAGAAGGTCCTTTGGCAAAATATTTTGATCAAACATTAGATGATGAATTTTGGGGTGAAAAAACATGGGAAAAAGCGGAAAGTAAAATTATCAAAGAAACTGTAAACATGGTTATCCGAAAAGCACGGAATTTCCGCTAGTGACATTGATTGTATGTTTGCAGGAGATTTACTTAATCAATGTATTTCTTCTAGTTTTGGATTAAGAGATTTAAATATTCCATTTTTTGGTGTATTTGGTGCTTGTTCTACCTTTGTTGAATCTTTAACCTTAGGTGCTATTTGTGCAGAAAGTTTTGCAAACTATGTTTTATGTGCGACTTCTAGTCATTTTTGTAGTGCAGAAAAACAATTTCGATTTCCTTTAGAATTAGGTAACCAACGACCACAAAGCAGTCAATGGACGGTTACAGGCTCTGGAAGTGCCATCATTTCTAAAAATGGTTCTGGGCCATATATTACCCATATTACTCCAGGAAAAATTATTGATATGGGTATAAAAGATGGAAACAATATGGGTGCTGCTATGGCACCAAGTTTTGCAGATACATTAACAACCCATTTTCTAGATACTGGGCGAAGTCCAAATTACTATGATGCCATTATTAGTGGAGATCTAGGATATGTTGGTAAAGATATTGCCATTGACCTATTAAAAGCCAATGGATATAACATAAAAAATAATTACAATGATTGTGGTGTTTTGATTTTTGATAAAGAAACGCAAGATACCCATAGTGGTGGTAGTGGTTGTGCCTGTTGTGGAACTGTATTTTCAGGATATTTTTTCAAACAATTAAAAGAAAGAAAAATGAAAAGAATCTTACTGATTGCTACTGGTGCCCTAATGAATTCTACTAGTTCTCAACAAGGAGAATCCATTCCTGGAATCGCTCATGCAATCAGTATAGAAATTTAAGAAAGGAATGAAATCTTATGAATGAAGTTGATTGGGGTTCTGTTTTTGAGTGGTCCACCCTTCTAAAATGTTTTATTGTTGGTGGTTTCATTTGTGTTATCGGTCAAATTCTTATCGATAAAACAAAATTAACACCTGCTAGAATTTTAGTAATGTTTGTTACGCTTGGTGCTATTTTAGGTGGCTTAGGTATTTATCAATATTTAGTAGATTTTGCTGGAGCTGGGGCAACTGTTCCTTTAACAGGGTTTGGTTATAACTTAGCCAAAGGTGCTATTGAAGAAGTTAAAAATATTGGATTTATTGGTGCTTTTACTGGTGGTATTAAATCTGCTGCTGGACGGTATTTCTGCTGCTATTTTTTTTGGATATTTAGCATCTCTAATTTCAAAGCCCAAAATGAAAAAACAATAATTTTTTTCATTTTCAAAACTTGTCTTGCTTCACAAGAAATTTTCTCTACTTTTCTAACGGACAAATCTCGTTTCGAGAGAGCTTTTCTCTGCTTTTCTAATTTAACTATATATATTTCAGTTCTCAAAGAAGCGTAAAGATTTGTTGACGCGAAAAATTGCTATGCAATTTTTCTGTGCAATGTTGTTTTTTTATTGAATAGGAAATCAATTTTCTATTCAATAAAAAAATAGGGCAGGAAAAATTCATTCCCCCCTGTTTTATTTTCTTTTAACATGCTTATTTTTCTTTTATCTATCAATATTTTTATATCTATAATATGCAAATCCTCCAAATGCAATAATGAAAACTGCTACTAAAATCTTAAATGTAATTCCACCAGCATATGGTAAAATTCCTGATGCTACTGTATTATCTTTATTTTGATTAGCATTTCCATTTCCGTTATTAGAATTATTATTATTGTAGTTTAGTACATCATCAATTCCACCTACCATAACACCATCTATGTAACATTCTGGTTCTGCTTGATTATCCACTTCTAAAGTTACTGTTTGCTCTGCAGTTTGTTGATCAATTTCCGCTACCTCTCTGATATATACATACAAATTGTCTGATTCTGTTATTTCTGCATAATTTTGAAGTTCTTCTGATTTTAAATTTAGCGTAATTGAATAGGTTCCATCACTTTCCTTTACAGCTTCTGCCTTTACCCAATCTGTTATATTATTATCACCTTGTGTCCCTGAAATATGATAATAGTATGTATATGTATTACTCTCAGCACCAATTTTAATTCCTGATATTTTAATAGTCATTTCACTTGATGCTTGTGATAAATCTTCTGAATTAAAATATAATTTTGCTTGTGTTATAGCAGATTCTGCATTTGTAAAATCTGATAAAACTGGTGTTGCTGGTTTTTCTGTTCCTGGATTATCAGGATCCTCTGGTTCTTCTGTTCCTGGATTCTCTGGCTCCTCTGTTCCTGGATCTTCAGGATTTTCTGGTTCTTCTTGTTCTTTAACCGTAATTGCTTGTGTAGTTGTCACTGTTACACCATCTTCTGTATATTGAATGGTTACTGCTTTTGTATTTACTGTTAAATTTTCTCCTCCAATAATTGTATAATTGGTGATTTCCTTTGTAGATCCATCACTATATTGTGCAATAACAATCATTCCTGTTTTATCAAAATTTTCTCCTTCAGTATATTCTGTCTTAGTTGGTCCATTTTGTATATAGATTTGTGTTAATGTTTTTTGTGGTTCTGGATCTGGTTCTTCTTGTGTATTAAAAGTCGTATATGCTTTTATGGTCAAATTACCTTTTATGTTCTCCATAGCACCTAAATCATTCCATACATTTTGCTCAAACCCATATTCATTTGTACAAAAGCTTTCTTCTGCATTAACAGTTGCTTCTGACCACTGCGTTTCTTCTACTTGTGTTTCTAGTGATGCATATTTTTTCACATAATCATTTTCTACTTGCAAAACAACAGCAAAAGAATCTCCTGTTAATTTTATTGGCTCTGCAAATTCTAGGGTATGATATCCTGGCTCAATTGTCTCTGTTTCTCCTGATGCTAATTGTACTTCTTGCAAATCTTCTTTTGCTTTACTTTCTCCATTTGGATTAACAAACACTTTACAAGTATATTCTTGTGTTGTATAAATACCAATTTTATCTAATAACTCTTGATTACTAGCATCTCTACTAAATACATTTGATAAATAAATGTTGTTAGAATCTATAACTTCCAAATTTGCATTACTTGCTAAAATATCATGTTGATAAACCTGGTCATAATCTTTCGTATCTGTTACTTTTTCAATTCCTGTTAAAGCTTTATATACATTACAATCTTCATAAGAAATATACATGTATCCTTCGTTTCCGATTTCAATTACTAGTTCATCGCCTTGTATACTTGCCTTATCTTCTCCATATGCACTTTTATAAACTTCTAAAATAACATCATCTGGTATTTTGTCAGCAGTATCCCAACCCATAGATTCACAATAAGATTGTTGTGCCTCAAACATAGCTTGTTTTAAGACACTTAATTTTTCTGTAATAGCTTTTCCCCATGAATTTTTAATAATCCATGCACCATCTTCTGTAGGTTGTTGATTTTCATTAAAATTCTCTTTGCTATAGTTATCATCCCATCCAATAATCACAACAGCATGATTTATAGGTTCTGAGATAACATCTTTGCAATATATGGAACCTGTTTCATTATTATAGCTATCTCCTAAGATTTCTGCTCCATGAATACCAGCATATATACCACCATAATTTACAATATGCTCTTTCATACTTGGCATAATTTGATCTCTTTCACCTGCAGTTAAAGTTGGAAATTCTACTGTATCATATAAAGTTGTTACAACTTCTTTATTTTGTATTTCAGAAATATCTATATTCTCTTCACTATCTACAAATGGTAAATCACTTTCATTGACAGCACCTTGTCCATTAGCCAAATATTGTGTCGCTATATAGAAATTTCCTCCATCACTTACATTTTTATTATATCCATATTCATTAATTTCACCATCATTAAATGCCCTTTTTACTGTTGCATAATTCATATGTTTTTCTGAAAAATCATAAACAATTGTTGGTAATGATGCTTTATAATTTCTAAGAGCTAAGTTTGTTTCTAGTACACCAATTGTTGCAAATGCCCAGCATGAATTTGTAGTCTTTTGATCTCTAATGACTACATTTTCTGGTATTACATCTTTTAAATTATATTGTTGAGAAACATTCGCTTTTAGTAATTCCTGTACTTTTAAAATGTTATTTATATCTTTTAAATATGATGTACGATCCTTTCCCACCATAATTTCAAATTTTCTTGGTTCTAATCTTTCTTGTTTTTCTTCTTCACTAAGTGCTAGCCATTCTTTATATTCGTCTGTATATTCTGCCAAAGATAAGTCTAATGTAGAATCATTAATAGCATTTACTATTCCTAAAGAAAACAATATATATATTATAAAAAATAAACTAAATATTTTTATAATACTTTTTTTCATCATAACTCCCCCTCTTTATACATTATTGTATCATTTTTATGCTATCATTCTTTTTTATCTTTTTCAAGTAAATACTTATACTTTATCTTTTTTTAATCATCCTGTCATATTTTTGTCATATTTTTGTCATATTTTTGTTGTATTTTTGTTGTATTTTTGTTGTATTCTAATAAATTCCTGTTTTAAAGCCGAATGTAAAAACAAATGTAAAATAGTCCTTCTCTCTTTAAATCTTTTAACAGATTTCTATAAATAATAATTTGATATATCGTGTAAAAAAATGGCAAAAAAATAAAGCTACTTTATTTTCATAAAATAACTTCATCTTTTTTATTTATGCTTTTTTTGCAATTTCAGCAATTTCTGTAAAAGCTTTTGGATCTGTTACAGCAATTTCTGCTAACATTTTTCTGTTAATTGTTACATTTGCTTTCTTTAATCCTGCAATTAATCTACTATAAGTTGTTCCATTCATTCTTGCTGCTGCATTGATTCTTGCAATCCATAATTTTCTAAAATTACTTTTTTTATCTTTTCTTCCTACATATGCATATGCTAAAGATTTCATAACTGCTTGATTTGCATTTCTAAATCTATAATGTTTTGCTCCATAATATCCTTTGGCTTGTTTTAATATTTTTTTATGTCTTGCTCTTGTTGTTCTTGCTGTTTTTACTCTTGCCATATCTATCACCTTCCTTTTTCTATTTGACAGGGGATCTCTTTTCTATATGGTAAATTCTCTAGGGATAAAAAATATCCCCTCCCCTTGTGAATATATATTTACCTTTTTTTAATTACCATATGGTAATAATTTTTTGATTGTATTCATACATGTTTTGTCTGCATAAGCATTTTGAATTTTTCCTGATTTTTTTTGTCTTTTTGTTTTGTTTGCTAATAAATGTCTTCTGTTTGATTTTGTTCTTTTAACTTTTCCTGTTGCTGTTAAAGAATATCTTTTCTTTGCAGCTTTATTTGTTTTTAATTTTGGCATAAGTCATTTCTCCTTCCTATTTTTTATTTTTCAGTTTTTTTAGCAAGAATGGTAAACATATTTCTTCCTTCAAGCTTTGGTGCTTTTTCTACAACTGCAATATCACTCATATCTTCTATGAATTTATTTAACACAACTTCACCTGCTTTAGAATTGTTTACTTCTCTTCCTCTAAATCTAACTGTTATTTTTACTTTGTTTCCATCTTGTATGAATTTTTTAGCATTTTTAGATTTGAAACTAAAGTCATGTTCTTCAATATTCGGAGTTACTCTTATTTCCTTAATTTCAAAGCTTTTTTGTTTTTTCTTTGCTTCTTTTTCTTTTTTAGCTTGCTCAAATTTATATTTTCCATAGTTCATAATTTTACAAACTGGTGGATTTGCATTTGGAGCCACTAAAACTAAGTCTAGATTTTTTTCTTCTGCTTTATCTAAAGCTTCATTTAAAGAAATAATACCGATTTTTTCTCCATTATCTCCTATTAATTGAACTTCTTTTGCTCTTATTTGACCATTAATTGGTAATTCTTGTTTTATACAAAACACCTCCAATACTTTGACAAATTTCGCTTTGCGAGAACTTTCCTTTACAATCTTTATCAACTGTTTTTATTAAAGTTCTCAAGAAACGCAAAAATTTGACTTTTGTTACAAGTCAAATTCACAATAAAACTAGCATGACAATATGCTAATTATATTCAATTTCTAACCTTTTTCCTTATTTGGATAAGGTGAGAAGTTTGACTTCTTCTTGTAACGTTAAATATGATATCATATTCTTTATTGTTTTGTCAAGCATTTTTCAAAACTTTAGTAAATTAATAATGACCGGTTAAAAACTCAACTCAATAAACTAGTAACAGACCATTGAAAACAAATTTCAACAGTCTATTAATTTTATCTATTTATTGAATTACTATATAAAGGTACTTGCTCTGAAAACATATATTGCATTTGTAATCTATCTCGTAATTCTGGTTGTAAAAAATGTGTTATATCACTTATACCTTCATCCATTCTCTTTTCGAAAATATTTGCTCCTTTTTCATCAATTAATTTATTTCTTGCATCTACTTTTTGCTTAAGTCCTGGTATTCTTTCTAGATTTCGAGCCATAAGGAATAAATCACTAAATAGTAACAAATTTTGTTGAAAATAACCTAAATCTGTTGTTGATGGTGTTATTCTAAATTCAACAGTTGGTGTTAATTTCTTTAAAATTTGATATTTTGACGAATCATATACATTTGTATCCACAACAAACCTTGCAGTTTGTAATTGTTTTATTACATTATCATTTTTTTCAGTTATAACACCTGGTATCGCATTTTTTCTTTTTGCCTCATAAAAAGCACCTGCATTGAATAGGTTAATGGGTAATTTTCTCAATTCTTTGAAATTTTCTAAGTTATATTCTCCTCCATTATATGTTCTTAGAATGTCTGAAATAGAATCACTTTTTAATGATTGAGCTATTCTATCAGATATACCTTTTTTTCTAACCAAACCTGTTTCACAAGATGTTATTCTAGAAAAAATGATCTCATAAGCCCTATAAATACTTAAAAATGAAGGTAAATGTTCAAGAGAATCTCCTAGTAAGTCCATGTCAAAATGAAAATGTGTATTTCTTTCGCTTTTAAAAGTGGATGTTGAAAAGCCTTAACTAATTTCAAAATAAGACTCACTTGATCTAAAGAGCTAACATCACTTTCATTAAGAATAGGAGATACAAATTCTCCAATAGCAACATCTTTAGGATATTCATTTGTTAATTCTTTGTTAAATTTCCATTGATTATTTAATTCTTTGTTGTTATAATGATTAAAATTATATAATAACAACTCTTCATCTTGTTTTCTATATGGGAACTCAATCTCAACTCCATATCTCAAATCTTTTAGAACTGCAATTCTTTTTAGTGGTTTTGGCGAATATATTTCCATAGACTTCTCCTTTTATATGGTATATGATTTTTACCTACATATTTTACCATATTTTATCTAATAAATCAAGTTTATGTTAACTTTTAATTTCTCTCTTATATATTTTAGTTCAGCTGTCATTCCAATTAGGGACATTTCTATTGGGACATTAAATAAACTCTTCCCATACCAAATTTGCCAAATCTAATCCTTTATTAGTAAGCCTTATATCATCCCCATCTATCACAACCAATTTTTCCTCTACTAACTTTTCTAGTTCCTTTCTATATAAAAATATAGGATTGTCTACATATTTTTCTTTAAATTTTGCTATTGATACACCTTCTAAGGTTCTTAATCCTAACAGCATATATTCTCTTTTTCTATCTTCTAAGTCTTGTATTTCCTCTATTTCATATACTGTTTCTATATTTTTCTCTTTTTCTTCTAAACTTGTTTTTTCCTTATTTCTAGCTAATCCTAAAATGTCTTTTAGGATTTTTTCATTTAATTTGTTCATTCTCATAATATATTGTTCCATTTTAGAAGTATTGGTATATCTTACAGAATTTAAATAAGAATGTGCAGATAAGCCAATTCCAATATATTCTTTTTGCCTCCAGCAATTTAGATTATGTTTTGACTCTTTTCCTTTTTTTGCAAAATTAGAAATTTCATAATGTGTATATCCATTTAGTTCTAATGTATTCTTTACATACCAGTACATATTTCGTTCAAGTTCTTCATCCATTTCCTGCAACTGTTGACTTTCTATCTTTTTTGCAATTACTGTCCCTTCTTCTACAATTAAAGAATACACACTAATATGTGCTGGATGTAATTGTATAACCTCTTCTAGGCTTCTTTTTATATCTTCTATTGTTTGGTTTGGCAACCCTATCATCAAATCTACATTTATATTTTCAAAACCAACCGCTTTTGCCATTTGATAAGTTTCTAAAAATTGTTCATAAGTATGTATTCTTCCAATTTGTTTTAACATTTCATTATTTGTACTTTGTAGACCTATACTTAATCGATTGATTTTCGCCTTTCTATATTCTGCTAGCTTTTCTTTATTCACAGTCCCTGGATTTACTTCTATCGTAATTTCCATATCTTCTAAATTTACCGCATTATCTTTTAAATATATTTCTAATACACGCATAATTTCACAAATATATTGACTATTTATAAAAGATGGTGTTCCTCCACCAATATAGATAGTTGTTACTGTATATCTTTCTAATAGTGATTTATCTTGGAAATAATGATGTATTTCCTTTTTTACTGCTTCTACATATTTTTCTATCCATTCTTTTTTGTTTGAAAATGAAACAAAATCGCAATAATCACATTTATTCTGACAAAACGGTATATGTATATAGATTCCTAATTCTCTATTTTCCATTTGCTATCTCCACTATTTTCTTTAATCTATAATTTACCCCTGACTTTCCAATTGGCTCCTTTAATAATTTTCCTAATTCCACTAATGAAATATCTGGATTTTTCAATCGTAAAATAGCAATTTCTTTTAAATGATCATCTAATTTATTAAACCTACCATCTACTTGCAATTTTTTTATAGCTGATATTTGTTCAATTGCTGCATTAAGAGTTTTATTTAGATTTGCTGTTTCACAATTAACAATACGATTAACTTTTCCTCTCATTTCTTTTTTTATTCTAATATCCTCAAATTGCAATACGGCTTTATTTGCGCCAATTAATGCCAATAATTTTGAAATTTCTTCTCCTTCTTTTATATAAATAGAATATCTATTTTTGGTTATTAATGCTTTGGTATGAACATCCATTTCTTTCAACAATTCTTGCACAATTTTTAAATTATTTTCATTGGATAACACAATCTCTAAATGATAAGAATTTTCTGGATTATTGATTGAACCTGCACCTAAAAAACATCCTCTAATAAAAGCTCTCTTCTTTTCTTCTGCTTTTACATTATTTCCTAGATGTTTGATTTCTTCTTTTAAAAAAATTGCATCTTCTTTGATTTCTAAAAATACAAATTTATGAATATCCAATGCTTTTGTAACAATAAAAAATGTTTTTCCATTTACATCTATATCATGATTAATTTCTAAATTTGATAATAACTTTGAAAAACGATTAATATTATAATCACTTTCTGTTGAAAATCGAATATTTTTTCCTTTGATGACATCTACATTTCCAGAAACACAATAGCCTATCAATTCAAATTTTACATTTTCTTTATTTACCAAACTATTTGTTTTATTTAGTTCTTGCTTAATATCTGATGAAAAAGACATCTGTTTTTTCCTCCTTTTAGGGACGTGCCAAAATGGACAAAAAATGTCCAAAAGGGACAGACCCTATTACTTATTAATCTCTTAAACATTTAGGTCTGTCCCTTTTGGACATTTTTTGTCCATTTTGGCACGTCCCTATTAGTTCAATTTGGTTACAATCACTCTATCATGATCATATAAATCCTTTTTGCAATAGGTCCCTATATATTGTTTTTGTTCTTCAATGATTTGCATTACTTCTTCTTTTTGGTCATATCCGATTTCTAAACAAATATATCCTCCATATTTTAAATATTCATATCCTTTATGTATAATTTCTCTATAAAAGTCTAATCCATCTTCTCCTCCGTCTAATGCCAACCTTGGTTCTTTTCTAACTTCTCTATCTAAAGTTTCAATTTCTTTTCTTCGAATATATGGTGGATTTGAGACAATGATATCATATTTTTCTTGACCTAAATTTTCAAAAAGATTGGATTCTACAAAGGTAATTTTGTCTTGTACTTGATTATTTTTTGCATTTGCAATAGCAATATCTAACGCCTTTCCACTAATATCTAAAGCTGTTATTTGTGTATTTTCTAAATATTTTGCTAAAGATACTGCAATAGCACCACTTCCTGTACATAAATCTAGTATTTTTCTTGCCCCTATTTTTTTTGCTATTTTCATAGCCTCTTCTACCAATACTTCTGTATCTTGTCTTGGTATTAGTACATTTTCATCTACATAAAAATTCAATTTCATGAATTCTTTTTGGTGTGTAATATGTTCGATTGGTTCTCCTTGTGTTAATAATTCTATGTATTTTAAGTATTCTTGTTCTTCTTTATCTGTTAGTTGTTGTTGATCATAGACAATTAAATATTGTCTTGGCTTTTTTAATACATATTGTAATAACAGTCTTGCTTTTAATTTGGGTGTAGAAATCTTTTCTAACTTTAGTAGTGTAACTCCTTTTATCATTGCTTGTTTAATCGTCATATATCACACCTTCTTTCTTTTTGAACTTTAGGAACAAGCTTTTCGTTTTTATTTATTTTATAATATCTACATAAAAATAGCAAGGGACAAATCTCGCTTCTCGAGAACTTTTTTCTACTTTTCTAACTTAACTATATATATTTAAGTTCTCGAAGAAGCGTAAAGATTTGTCGATGCGAAAAATTGCGTAGCAATTTTTCTGTGCAACATTTTTTTGTGGTATAGGAAAAAGTCATTTTTCCTGTACCACAAAAAAAAAGCCCCGCCTTAGCCGTCAGCTTTTTAATTTTTAAGGACCTGCTCCTAAAAACAGGTGGGTGCCTACCTAAATACTTATGGGCTTCTCACTATATACTGTGAGCATGCACGCCATATTCAAGAGATCGGCCCCTCTTATAATTTGTTGGTTCTAAAAATTATGCTCTTACGTACTACGCAGGGATTTTTGTAATTCTTATTAGATTATTTATATATTAACACATTTAAATGTATTTGACAAATGCTTTTTTCTTTTTAATATATATTTTTTCTTTCTTTATAGTATTTTATCTCGTTTTTTCATTTATATGCTCTTTTTCTTACCGTTTTCTTCAGTTGATTTTTTGCAGTTTTTATGGTAAAATAAATGTATATTTATGAGTGTTTGAAGGTATTTTAACCTTCTTTTTTATTTACTTATATTTGTACATCAAATTTTTAATTTTGTCAATCCTTATCTTTACTATTTCTTTATATTTATGCTATAGCCATATCTTTACGATTTATCTATATCTATGCTATAATCCATATCTTTTTCTATTTATTGTTTAATACATGTTTACATGACATATAGCAATATACAGAAAAATTGTAAAATACTACCTAATAAAATAAATAGATGAAAAACAGAATGCATCCATTTATGTTTTTTTCCAACACCATATAAAATAGCTCCTATTGAATAAGCAATTCCTCCAGCTAATAACAAGCTAAATCCTGCTATTCCTAATAATTGTGGTAGTAAATTGATTTTTACAACAATACACCATCCCATTACTAGATAACATATCATTGAAAATTTTTTATATTTTTTGATATCAATTGAGTTTAGTACAATTCCTAGTATTGCCATAGCCCATATGATACCAAATATTGTCCAACCTGTTGCTGTGCTATATTCTCTTAATGTACATAATGCAAATGGTGTGTAAGAACCTGCAATTAATAAGAATATAGAACAATGGTCTAAGACTTGAAATACTCTTTTGGAATATCTTTTGGGACTTAATCCATGATAAATACTAGACATTGTATATAATATAATCATGGTCACACCATAGATAGATCCACTTACTACCCCATATCCATTTCCATGAATGGCTGAAAATACAATACATAAAACAGTTGCCACAATTCCTAAAACAGCACCTACAATATGAGATGTCATATTAAAAATTTCTTCTCCTTTTGTGTATTGTGGTAAAATTCTATCTCTTAATTTAACTCTTGTCATATGATTTTACATTCCTTTCTAAAGGATACTTATTTTTTTGTTACATTTTTTATCACAATTTTTTTGATTCATCTTTTATTGCTGTCATTATACCATTGAAACTGTGATAAGTAAATATACAATATGTGAATTTCTCTTGAACTTCGTAAACTCCATTAGATGTCAATGTCTCGATAAGTAGTTACCATTTGTGCACCTTGTTTAATTAAATCATTTGTTCCTACAGAATTTATTTCATCAATATTACCTGGTACAACATATACATTTCTTCCTTGATCTAGTGCAAAATCTACAGTAATTAATGTTCCACTTTTCTTTTTTGCTTCAACAACTAATATGCCTTTACTCATTCCACTAATAATTCTATTTCTTGCTGGAAAATTCATTTTTTCAGGCTTAGTCCCTAGAGGATATTCTGAAATAATGGCTCCATTTTCTTTTATAATTTTCTCATACAGATATTGATTTTCTTTCGGATATACAATATCTAATCCATTTCCAATAACACCTATCGTTCTCCCCTTTGCTTTTAAAGCTCCTATATGAGATTGACTATCAATTCCTTTGGCTAATCCACTAATTATATTTATGCCTTTTTTCGCTAAATGATAAGAAAAGTATTGTGCCACTTTCTCTCCATATATGCTAGATTCTCTACATCCAACAATTCCAATTGCTGGATGATTTAGTATGGTTTCATCCCCTTTTACATAGATACTAATTGGATAATCGTAGATTGTTTTTAACATACTAGGATATTCTTTATCTTCTATGGTAATCATTTTTACATGTTCTTTTTGTAAATATGCTATTTGTTTTTCTATATTTTCTCTGTTTTCTTTACAAATGATATTTTCAGCTAATCTTTCATTAAATCCTTTTATTTGCAAAATTTCTTCTTTCTTTAAAGTATATATTTTTTCAGGCGTTTTATACCTCTTTAATAATATTTGTTTTCGAATACTTCCTAATCCTTTGATTTGAGATAACCATATCCAATATTTTTTCTTTTCTAATTCTTCTATTTTTATTCCTCCTTACTATAAAAAATTACTACGCATTTTTTCTACAGAACCTTTTTTGTTTAACTAAAAAAGCAATTTTCCTCTTCAACAAAAAAAGACACTAAAAAGTGCCCCTTTCAATTTATATTTCTTATTTTAATTTTATACACATCTATAAGTTATTTTGATTTTTGGTTGCTTTAATAACATTGTTCATAAGCATTGCTACTGTCATTGGTCCCACTCCCCCTGGAACTGGTGTAATGTAACTTGCTTTTTCTTTTACATTCTCGAAATCTACATCTCCCGTAATTTTTTTATCTTTTCCTCTGTTAATTCCTACATCAATAACAACAGCTCCATCTTTTACCATATCTGCTGTTACATAATTAGGTTTTCCAATTGCTGCAACCAATATATCTGCATTTCTCGTCT
The DNA here is from genome assembly GCA_944387445.1 of uncultured Clostridia bacterium. Classification (GTDB taxonomy): domain Bacteria; phylum Bacillota; class Clostridia; order TANB77; family CAG-508; genus CAG-269. The sequence continues at coordinate 43,082 of CALXEX010000010.1, forward strand.
TTTCTTTTAACTCTTTTGTTCTGGAATGGCAAATGGTAACAGTAGCATGTTTGTTCAAGCAACATGCCATTAGTGGTTTTCCTACAATATTACTTCTTCCAATGATGACTAAATTTTTTCCTTCCAAATCTATATGATATTCTTCAAACATCTTCATAATTCCAAATGGCGTACAAGATATAAAAGTATCTTGATTTAACAATAGCTTTCCTACATTAATGGGATTGAAACCATCTACGTCTTTTTCATGAGATATTTCTCGGAAAGCCTCATCAATATCTAAATGTTTTGGAATTGGACTTTGTAACAAAATCCCATTGACAGTTTTGTCTTCATTTAGTTTATGAATTAATTCTATTAATTCTTTCTGGGTAATGCTTGCATCTAATATATGCTCTTCATATTTTACACCAATTTCATCACATGCTTTACTTTTGTTTTTCACATATACCTTTGAAGCTGGGTCATCCCCCACCATAATAACCGCAAATTTTGGTATGATATTTTTTGCTTTCAAATTTTCACATTCTATTTTCAAATCTTCTCTTACTTTTTTTGCTAAAGCTTTTCCATCAATGATTACTGCCATTTTTTTATTCTATAGAGTTCTTCACTCTATATCTCCTTTCTTCCTTTTCTCAACTGATTATATACTAACACATTTCTTTTTGCAAGAACAATCACAGGCTTTTTAAAGATTTTTTCTATGTATCCTTTACATTCCTCATAATTCCTTTGTATAACGACGTATTTACCGCTTGCTTTGTTTCTTATAACATGGAAAAAGCTATTCTGTTTTTTTATTTTTTACAGAATAGCTATGAAAAAAAGGGGATGTTTATGATTATTAATATACTATCTATATATGGATAATTTTTGCAAGAAATGTGAATTATATGTGAATATTTTATCTAGAATTATCAAAATCTTTATCCTTTTCTTTTGTTAATAAACTATCTATTCCTATGGTTAAAGCTCCATCACTCTCATATCCATAAATATTCATACAAACAAATCTTTCATAGTCCTCTGGGGAATCTTCCATCTGATAAAATCTTTTAAAATACCTGTATTGAGGATCTTCTTGTACATCTTTTAGTGTTAACCTTCCTTGTTTTTTCATTGTATCCAATAAAGTTATTGAATCTGTTAAATATATTTGTTTAAGTCTTTGAAAATGATTTCTTATTGCACCATATGCCCATCCTAATTCCATTGCCGTAGTTATGCCAATATAACCGCCCTTTATTACATAGCACAAATGCATCTGCTTTACGTATTTTTTTCATAAATCTCTGTTCTACTTCTTGTGGATTTTCTGTTTCCTCTCCTTGAAATAGCACATAATTGTATTTACTATCTATTTTACTCTGTCTAGCATCTTTGATTGGTGCTATCACATGCTGTCCATTCTCCTCTAATCTCCTATGTAATGCATTTATCTCATTTAAAAATTTATGATAACTTCCACCAATTACAATATTCATTGTTTCTCCTTTTTCTTATCAAATTAATATCGTCTTTTTTTATAAAAGCTTTTTATTTATGATTATGTTTCTTCATCTATGATTCCAATACGATATTCAATATCTTCCATATGTGGAAACATTTCTTTTACTCTTTTTAAGGTAAGCATTGTCATTTTCGGTTGTGGATTTTTAGGATTTGTTGATAATAATTTTTGCGTATAACAATTTGATGCTGTTTTAAATAATAGATAGCGGTTTCTTACATAAGTATAATAAATTTGATATCCGTCATCTAAATCCTCCCACATCATTTCAAATGTATAATTTTTGTCCATTTTTCCTCCTTCTGTCGCATTAATTTCCGTTTATGTCGCATTAAGTTCGTTTGTCTATGCGCCATTTTCTGTTTGCGACATTTTGAACTTATTTTATCATTTCTTTAAATTCTGCTTCTGTTATAACTGTAACACCTAAATTTTGTGCTTTGGTTAATTTGCTTCCTGCAGATTCTCCTGCTAATACATAATCTGTTTTTTTCGATACAGTACCTGATGTTTTTCCTCCAAATTTTTCTATCATTTCTGAGGCTTCATTTCTTGTGAATTCTTCTAAACTTCCTGTTAATACAAAGGTTTTTCCTTCAAAACGGTTATCTCCACTTTCTTCTTCTAGTGAATTCATATTCACCCCTGCTGTTTTTAATTTTTGAATTAAATCCTTTGTTTGCTCTTCTGAAAAGAATTCGCTAATGCTACCTGCAACAATTGGTCCAATATCATCTATCATACTTAATTCTTCAAAACTAGTATCCATTAAATTGTCCATGGTTTTATATTTTTTTGCTAACATTCTTGAAGCTTTTACACCAACATGACGAATTCCTAAAGCGGTAATTAATTTTGATAAATCATTTTGCTTGCTTCTTTCTATGGCATCTACTAAATTTTGTGCGAATTTCTTTCCGTTTTTCTTTAAAGATGCTATATCTTCAAATTTTAATGTATAGATGTCTGCTATATTTTTAATTAAATTGTTGTCTAACAATTGTTGAATAATATTTTCTCCAAGTCCTGATATATCCATCGCTTCTCTTGAAACAAAATGAACTAAGTTTCTGAATAATTTTGCTGGACATTCAATCCCTGTACATCTTACCGCTGATTCTCCCTCTTCTCGTACAGTTGGTGCTCCACAGACTGGACATACTTTTGGCATTTCAAAATCTTTTTCATTTCCTGTTCTTTTATTCTTTATAACTTCTACAATCTCTGGAATGACATCTCCTGCCTTTTGAATAACAACTGTATCACCAATTTTCAATTCTTTTTCTTTAATAAAGTCCTCATTATGCAATGTTGTTTTAGATATAGTTGACCCTGCTACTTTTATAGGCTCTAATATGGCCATTGGTGTGATGACACCTGTTCTTCCTACTTGACAAATAATATCTTTTAAAATGGTTTCCTTTTTTTCTGGTGGATATTTATATGCAACTGCCCATCTTGGAACCTTTATGGTTGAACCTAGAATTTCTCTAAAATGCAAATCATCTACTTTAATAACTGCTCCATCTATTCCAAATGTTAAGTTTTCTCTATCTTCTCCGATTTTTTCAATTGCTTGTTCTACTTCTTTTATCGTTTTACAAGGAATTCTAACTGGATTGACATTAAATCCAAGCTTACTTAAATACTCTAGTTCTTCAAAATGAGAGTTAAAGGTTTTTCCTTCTATTTTTTGTACATTAAAAATATAGATATCTAAAGGTCTTTTGGCTGTTATCTTACTATCTAATTGTCTTAAAGAACCTGCTGCTGCATTTCTCGCATTGGCAAATAACTCTTCTTCATTTTCTTCTCTTTCCTGATTCATCTTTTCAAAATCTTGTTTTGATATAAAAACTTCTCCTCTAACCGTGATGTCAATTTTGTCTGTTAGTTCCATAGGAATTGATTTTACTGTTTTTAAATTTTCTGTAACATCTTCTCCAATTAAGCCATTTCCTCTCGTAGCACCTCTTACAAATTTTCCTTGTTTGTATTCTAATGCTGCAGATAAACCATCTATTTTCGTTTCTACAACATAATTGACTTCTTGGATTCCATTTTCCTCAGCTTGCTTTCTGATTCTTTCATCAAATTCTTCTACTTCTTCAAAACTAAATACATCTTGCAAACTTTGAAGTGGCACTTCATGTGTCACTTTTTGGAATCCTTCTTTGACATGTCCACCTACTTTTTGTGTTAAAGAATCTTTTGAAATAAATTCTGGATATTCTTTTTCTAAATTACGTAATTCTACCATTAACATGTCATATTCAAAATCAGATATTTCTGGTTTATCATCATCATAATATTTTTTTGCATAATATTCTGTTTTTTCTCTTAATTCCTCTATTCTTTTTTTAGCTTCAGTTTTATTCATTTTGCACCTCTTATCATAAAATTATCTTCTTGCCATTGAACGATAAGGATGTGCCAAATCGTTCAACTATCCCACTTGTAATCTCGTTTCATTTTTTCTTTCCTATTATATACAATTAAAATAAAAAAATAAAGGAATTCAGAAAAATTCCCTATTTAAATTAATGAATTATTAAGCTGAGTCATAACAAAAAATTATTTTATCTATCTTGCTTTTCCACTATTTCATTTTTATTTTTATAAATACTGTTTTCGGGAACCACACCTCTTACTGAAGATAATGGATAAATATTTGTATTTCTTCCAATAATGGTTCCTGGATTTAATACAGAACCACAACCTACTTCTACATGATCTCCAAGCATAGCACCTACTTTTTTTCTATTTGTTTCTATCATTTCTTTTCCATTCTTGATAACTACTAATTGTTTATCTGATTTTACATTAGATGTAATAGAACCCGCTCCCATGTGTGCTTTATATCCTAGAATAGAATCTCCTACATAATTATAATGTGGAACTTGCACTTTATTAAATAAAATAACATTTTTTAATTCTGTAGAATTTCCAACAACTGCACCTTCCCCGACAATCGCATTTCCTCTAATAAAAGCACAATGTCTTACTTCTGCTTCTTTTCCAATAATAGCTGGACCATTAATATATGCAGTTGGTGCTACTTTTGCCGTTTTTGCAATCCACACATTTTCTCCTACTTTTTCATATTCGTCTTTATCTAATGTTTCTCCTAATTCTAAAATATACGCTCCTATATCAGGTAACACTTCCCATGGATATGTACTTTTTTCTAACAATTCTTTTGCAATGGTTTCTTCTAAATTATATAAATTTTTAATTTTACATTCTTCCATTATTCTCATTCCTTTCTCAAATGTGATTTTGGGGACGGAGCAAAAAATCATCACCTGTTCCAGAATTTTTCATATAATTCCTTTGCTGTTTTAGGACTATCGACTCCTTCTTTATTTTTTACTGGCGCAAAATCATCTTCTCTTTTTCCTCTTAATATTGCAATATCATCAAATAACTCAAATGCATCAAAAATAAATGATTCAAATTTATATGAATTTTCACGCTGTGGTATGACTTCTTTACCGTTTTTATCTATATACGCATTCTTTTTAAAAGCAGTATGATAAATTAATGTTTCTTTACTAATCTTTTCAATTGCTTCTATCGTATACAAATTGCACATGATATGTGCTTCTCCATATTTTAGCTCTCCATCTTCATCTACTTCTTCAGCCATTTTATCTGGCATTTCTGAATATTCGATAACTTTAGGGTGCCCATTCATTTTTGCAAATACACCTACACGCTCATGTGGATTGGCTTTAACAATTGATTTTGATGCGATTTGCACTTTTTTATCAATTGCCATTCCTAACAACACAGTATCTGCCATTTTTAGTAAAGCATTATCAACGCCTCCGATAAATACCCATTTGATTCCTCTTTCTTTCATTTCTGCTAAACAACCACTTGCTCTTAATGAAGAATATGTACCACCATTTCCATCAGATGCTTCTTTTATTCTCATATCTTTTCCTACTAATAGTTTTCCATCTACATCTACTATAGGTAATTCACTTTGTGTAAAAAATCTCACAGAATTTTTATCATATCCAAAATAGTTATGTTTTTCCATAAATTGTATGGTTGCATTATTATTTTCTTTACTTGTCATAATATACCATGGAATTATTTTTCCATATTTTTGGTTGGCTTGTTTTAAATTTTCTGCTAATATTTCAAATAAATATTTTCCTTTTCCATAAACATCTAGTTTAAAAGTTCCTTTTGGTCCTGAATGTCCTAGTCTAGTTCCTTGCCCCCCTGCCATTGTAACAACAGCATATTCACCTTTTTCTAAGACTGCTTCTCCTAATTTTTGAAAAGTTTCTTTTTGTTCTTTAGATAATTTTTTCTTATCTAAATATGGTAATGGTTCTATTTTATTTTCTTTGATTTCTATTTTTCTTTTGGTATTATCATATAGCTCTTTTAATTGATGAAAATCAATTTTACTGATTTGTTCTATAAGAGCTTGTTTCTTTTCTCCTTCTAATCTTTCTAACAATTTTATGATATGTTCTTGATTATACATTTTTAATAAATCTATTGTGTCCTGTACTTTATCCATTTTGCTTCGCTCCTTTTAGCTAATATAATATAGTATATGTTTTTATTTCAATATTGACATTTTAGCATAATTCTTTATTTTTATCAAGTTTTTTAGAAAACTTGTCATAAACCTAAAAAATTTCCAATATACATTAATAAAAGTAATTAAGAACAAAAGTGACATGATTAAGAAATTATTGTCCTTTTCATCACTCTATATGTCACATCTTTGTTCATGTACCAATTTTACTTCTGTAAAATTACGGGCAATGATTTACTTTTAGAAAAATACGTTATCTAGAATTTTGAAAGTAATTAAAAGGAGGTATATAGATGGAAAATACAAGATTGTATCAAGACATCGCCAAAAGGACTGATGGAGATATTTATGTAGGAGTTGTTGGTCCTGTGCGAACTGGTAAATCTACTTTTATAAAAAGGTTTATGGATTTATTGGTAATTCCCAACATTGATAATGAATACAAAAAAGAAAGGGCTAAAGATGAATTACCACAAAGTGCTGGTGGCAGAACCATTATGACAACAGAGCCAAAATTCGTTCCTAATGAAGCAATCGAAATCACCTTAAATGACAATTTAAAATTTAAAGCAAGGTTAGTAGACTGTGTTGGATATTTAGTAGATAATGCGATTGGCTATTTAGAAGATGACATGCCTAGAATGGTGAAAACACCTTGGTCTGAGGAAGAAATCCCCTTTGAAACTGCTGCTGAAATTGGGACAAAAAAAGTAATTGAAGAACATTCTACCATTGGCGTTTTAGTCACTACTGATGGAACTATCACAGACATTCCAAGGGAAGATTATGTAAAAGCTGAGGAAAGAGTTGTTAACGAATTAAAAGCTTTAAATAAGCCATTTATCATTTTATTAAATTCAAATGACCCTGATTCAGAATATACCAAAGAACTTGCAGAAGAACTAAGCGAAAAATACAATACATCTGTTATGCCTCTTAATTGTGAATATTTAACCATTGAAAATATTAATACCATGTTTTCAAAAGTATTATATGAATTCCCTGTTGATCAAATCTGTATCAAATTCCCAAGATGGATTGATGGATTAGATATCTCGCACCCTTTAAAAACAGAATTATATAAAGAAATTAAAGATGCTTTTTCCAATGTTAATGTTTTAAAAGAAATCTCAGGTTGTGCAGATACTATTAAACAAACAGAAATTATTTCAAAAACTTCTATAACAGATATTCAATTAGGTACTGGAAAAGTAAATGTAGAAATCACTTTAAAAGAAGAATTATTCTACCAAGTACTAACAGAAATTACAGGTGTTCCTGTTTCTAACGAAGGTGATTTGTTTAGCATTATTTCAGAATTAGCCGACGTAAAAAAGAAATATGATAAAATCGCTTATGCTTTAGATGAAGTAAATAGAAAAGGTTATGGAATTGTGACACCATCAATGGATGAATTAATTTTAGAAGAACCAGAAATGGTAAAACAAGGCTCTAAATTTGGTGTAAAATTAAAAGCCATGGCACCTTCTATTCACCTTATTAAGACAAATGTCGCAACCGAGGTTTGCCCAATTGTTGGTTCTGAAAAACAATCTGAAGAATTAGTCAATTACTTATTATCTGGATTTGAAAGCGACCCTCAAAAAATCTGGGAATCAAATATCTTTGGAAAGAGTCTACATGAATTAGTAAATGAAGGCTTACAAACCAAGCTTGCAAAAATGCCAGAAGAAGCACAAATTAAATTACAAGAAACATTGGAAAGAATTGTCAATGAAGGAAGTGGTGGATTAATCTGTATTATTCTTTAGTTCGTTGGGGACGTGCCAAAATGGACATTTTTTGTCCAAAAGGGACAGACGTAATTTGTTATCGTCTGTCCCTTTTATGATCTGTCCCTTTGGGATAATTTTTGAACAATTTGACACGTCCTTATCGTTCATAGTTGTATTTTTATGTAAATTATGGTATACTATTTATGATGTAACTTGTTGTTTTAGGCTAGTTTTATAGCCTTCGCCCACAAATTGTGGAGACCCATAAAGGAGGATTTTTTATGGGAACAATTTTTTCACCCCATTTACTGGGGTTGATTTGTGAAGTGCAGAAAGACTTCACTATTTCTGAGAAACTCTTGGAGTTTCTCAATAAAGATAATCAGGGAATAGATGGAATTGAGTTTATGATTAAAAATTATAAGCTCAGTCTTCGCATCCCTCCAGATGTTAGATCTGATTACGAAAAAATAAGAGCTCAGGCATTAAATGATCTGAATGAGGCACTGGAAAAGACTATAAGTGAACTTACAGATCTTTTTAATGACGAAGAAGCTAAAAAGCAAGTGATACTACATTTTCTTCAAAAAAAATATGAAGAACAAGTAGAAAAGAATTAACATCTGTACTGCAAAACCAGGACTTAGGAAATTATTTCTAAGCCCTGGTTTTGCTTTTTTATGCTTCTTTTATTCAGATATTTCTAACGTGAAATACTCCAAATTTTCTGACATGATATTCTCTGTTTTTATTTTATACATTCTTTTTATTGTTCTCATAATACCATTACTTGTACAAACTAAAATTAGAGAATTATCTGGATAAGTTGCAAAAATCCTTTCAATTGTTTTTCTTACTCTTTTTTCTACATCTTCATGCCTTTCACCATAAGGTGGCGTGTATTTACCTTTTTGAAAATCTTTTCTTAAAGATTGATTTACTGTTTCTTTCTTTTTACCTTCCCAATCTCCAAGACTGATTTCTGTAAATCCATCCTCTTCAATGAATTCCTGGTTTGGAAAAATAGCCTCCAAGGTCTGTTTTGTTCTTTTAAGAGGTGAACAATAAATCCTATCAAAATGATATTCTTTAAATGTTACTCTCATTTTTTCTGCCTGTTTTCTTCCCTCTTCTGTAATATCTGTATCTATTACGCCACAAAACCGACCTTCTTTATTCATTCTTGTCTCTGCATGTCGTAAAAAGATAATTTGTTTCATATACACTCTCCTAATATTTTATTGAAAACTGAAAACTTTTTACCTCACAGTTTTTGATACATAACGGTAAACATGCTCCACTTTCAGGTATTCCATTGAAATAGCAGTTAACAGCTATACTAACACCTCCATGAGTTACTAATAAAATATTCTTATCTTTATACTTCTTTTTTATTTCATCTAAAAATAAAAATATTCTATTAAAGAAAGCTCTAATATTCTCAGCATTTTCATAGGTTACATTTTTCTCGTAATCCCAAAATGTCTGAAAATCAAAGTCATCTTTACACATTCCTTCCATCTCTCCGAAGTCTCTCTCAGAAACTCTTTCATCAAAGATAATGGGAATGTTTTTCTCTGAGTTGATAATCTCAGCCGTCTGTTTTGCTCTTTTTAATGGTGAACAGATAATGAAATCAATGTTTTCTTCTTTTAGCTTTTCCATTGTTTCTTTTGCCTGTTCTATTCCTTTACTATTAAGCAAAATATCTGCTTTGCCTTGTACTTTCCCATACAAGTTCCAGTCTGTTTCTCCATGCCTTGTGATAAACAACATAACAATTACCTCCATACTTTAAAGCCATTTGCTGAGAATGAGCAAATTTGTTTTAATTCTGCACAAATTTCTAATTCATTAATCTGTGCTATTTTTCTAACGTAATTTCTCAGCTCGTTATCCTTTTCAGGAAATCCATGCCGGTTAATTGCATCTTCTCCAATGGTAATACTACCAGAGGGAAATTTCTTTTTACCTATTTGTATACCATTTTCACAATAGGTAAAATCACTATTTTCTGGTAATTCCAATCCGAAACCATGAGGAATATAGTGATTTTCAGAATTTTCTTTCTTTTTCACTATATATATTTTTTTTCCCGGACTTGTGAGTAATGTTGCAAGTCCTTCAGTCTTTTGAACACCAATCAATACTTCATGTATTGTTGGCATGCCATAATGAGATATACTTAAGATTTCATTTTCCATTTTTTCTGCTAAAACTTGCTTGCAGAAAAAATAATTCCTTTCTCTATTAAAGGATTCCAGCATTTCTGCCATTTGATAAAATCTTTCTGCCGTCTTTCCTGTTATAAATCTAAGATACCGGTACTCTCCTAATCTTTCTGTTACAATACTATTATAGTACCAGTTTCCTATAACAGGGTAAAGCTGTTCTTTATGCTCACATGCCGACGCATGGACAAGCATATAGTAACCTTTCTTTATTCCTATGTGATTATCATCATTTTCCAGATGACACAAAGAAATAAAATGGTTACCCCTGGTAAAATTCCAGTCATATTTTGATGTGTCTGTTAAAGCCTTCTCACATCTCTCCTTAAATTCATACACCGATATTTCAGAATGTATCTGATACAAAGCTGTACCACATACATTGACTGTGCTATCTACCGGAATGAATGGAATATCAGACCGTTCCCATTGGTATACGGCTCCCGTGAAAAATCCTCCTCTCATTCTCATGATGTTATGTGCAATGCCTAAATCAGTCATTGCATAAATGTTACAATCTTTCTGTACAGCTGAAAGTTTTGTGGCAACTTTAGAAATAAGTTTTTCCGTTATCCGCAATTCTTGAAGCACCTTCTTTTGTGTTTCATCATTTAATGTTCTGTTATAAATCATTTTGTTTCTCCTTTCGCTCACACCAAATGTTTTCTTGTTACAAATTTTTTAATAAAAAATTTAAGTATAGCATTTCAAGCGTTTAGTTTCTCGCTTAATATCTGCCCTTTTTATTTTATGTTAATCTCAATTTTTAAAGTTTTCAAAATACAGTTTTTAAAAATTGATAAAAAAATTATCAATTTTTATTTTCTTTATGGAGATATTCCCCTCTATCCTTGTACTTTTATGTAAAATAATGATATAATAAAGATAGATTTTGTTATTTATGGAGGAACCTATGGAACAAGATATCTTAAAAACAAATAGAGCGAAATTATTATCTGATTTTATTAATGAAATGAAACTATCTATAAAAAAGCATAATATAAAAGGAGAATTGCCTAGTAAAACATATATCTATACAAGAATTGCAGATTATACACATTATGCAGAAGTAAGTATCCGAAAATTTTTAACTGGTAGTATTCCAAAAGACATTCCTAGTTTTTTGCAAGGAATTCTAGAATATGCAAAATTAGTACAAGTGGATGATTCTAAGATTGATGCATTTGCTAAAAATTATTTATCTGCTACAAATACAGTTGTTTTCCAGGATACAACTATCCAAACCAAAAATAATTTAATTCCTCAAGACTTAAGCAAAATTATTCGATCTCAAAAGCTAACTTTGTTTTTAGATGATTTTGTAAATCATCCTATTAATATTGCTTATATTTATGGATATAAATTAGGTGGAAAATCAAAATCTGTTATGGCATATATGTATGATTTGAGCTTAAAAAATAAATTTGAAAATATGATTTGGATCAATCTAAAAAAGGAAAATCAATTATCTACTATTTTAGATACCATTTTGCTTTTCAATTTAGAAAATAAAGCAGAAATCAAATCTGAAGAAAAACAAGATGCTTGTCTAGAGTTTATAAAAAATACCAAATCTATTCTTATATTCGATTTTGATGATGACATTATCCAAGATGAAACTATTACATTCATAAAAAACTTTTCTAAATTTTCAAAAATAGTAATGATTACATCTATTCCTTATCATCAATACGAAAATGCTTTAGATACCTATTGTTCTAGTTTTTGTATTAATGACTTCATTTCTAAAGAAGAACTAAATGCTATGCTTCATACAACAGAAAATTTTAGGAAAATTATAGATATGCAACCTTCCTTAGTTGATACATTATATTCCATTACTGGTGGCATTCCATTTGCATCTATATATTTAATAAAAAAAATTGTCAATGCTAATAAGCTAGGTGTTTCTTTAGAAAATGCCATTTCTAAATATACAAGAGCAAATGAAGATTATAAAATCATGTCAGAAAAAATCATTCATGATATATGGAAAGAATTAAGTCCAATCGCTAAAAAAATCGTCATCATTTGTGCAAATTTTAAATATACCATTTCGATTGAACTTGTTTCCTACATATTACATTTAGATATCCTATCAAATGAGTGGCAAGAAGCAATTACAGAATGTTATACAAATGATTTATTAATCCCGATTATCCAAAACAATCCTAGACTAGATATGCACAATTTAATCAAAACACTTGTCTTGGTAAATGCTTCTGAAGAAGATTTTAATAAAAAAACATTTTTGAAACAGTTGGCAAAGTTTTATATAGATAAATCTGCCTATGTGGGTGAATGTTATAATGATATTTCAAAATTAAAATTATTTGATGAATTAGATGAATGGAACATTACAAAACAAGTTTTAAATATGTTAGAAAAAAATAAATTATATAAAGAATATATTACCATTATTAGAAATCTAAAATACTATATCTATGTTAGAGGTATGTGGAATAAAGGTGAAGATTCCCCACATTTAAAAAGAGCAAAAATGGCAAATATGATTCAAGATAAAAATGAAGAATTAGAAGCTTTGTGTGATTATATTAATATCATGTCTAAATCACAAAACCAAGAAGAAGCAGAGAAATATTTAGATATTGCTTCAAAAATTGTTGATAAAGGAAAAGATTCTTTAGAAAAACGTATTGTTTGCTTATTTTATCATGTAAAAGCTTTGTATACTTGTAACTGTTTAAAAAATTACAAAGAAAGTTATGACATATGGATGAATATTAAAGAAAACTATTTTCCTTATATTAACGAATATCGAAAATTGGTAACAGATTTATGGATTACCAGATGTTATTTAAAAATTGAAAATGCTTTTGATTTAAAATATAATATGTTAATTGAACGTCTAGAAGAAGCAAAACTTGCCAATTTCACTCGTGGACAAGCAGATTATCGCCTTTTATTAATTTCTTTATTATTAGAAAATTATTCAGTTACCAAAAATACTAATCTTTTAAAAAATGCTCATATAGAATTAAAAGCTTGTGAAAAATTTCTAAAAGACAATGATTTAGATGATATTCGAAATGAAGCTCTATATTATCGATTACAGACAATATATTCTATCTATACAAATGACTTTGAAAAAGCTGAAGAATTTTGTCAAAAAGCTATTAAAGACTATGAAATGATGAATTGTAAAAAAGATATTGAAAGTTTACTTAAAAATTTGAACCAATAGGGACGTGTCAAATCGGACAT
>CALXEX010000011.1 GCA_944387445.1 uncultured Clostridia bacterium
CATTTCTTTTAAATCTGATTCTGTAATTCTTGCTTTTCCTCTGATTTTTCTTGTAATTTCTTGTAATCTAGAAGATAATCCTTCAAAAGCCATTTATACCATTCCCTTCATCTAAAATGTATCTGTCTAGTTGGAAAAGAATTAAATTTTGGCTAGGAAAACAAGTTTGAAATTTATGAGTCGTACTTTTTGTACGTCGATTAAATTCCAAATGAAGTTTGACGACGCCAAAATTGTAATTATTTTTCAACTAGATATCTAAACTAAACAATTTAATTCTTTTTTAATATGTTCTAATACAATAGCTACTTGTTCATCAGAAGATTCTTTTTGAATCTTTGTTAATTCTGATAAAACTTGTTCAATCTTTTTCTCTTGATTTAACATCCTTTTCATAAACAATAGCTTTTCTTCATATTCAAAAAGCTTCTTTTCCCCCTTTTTGATGATATCTCTAACAGCTTGTCTAGTAATTTCATTATTTTCTGCAATTTCTGATAAAGACAAGTCATTATTATAGTAGTCATTTATGAATTCAAATTGTTTTTCAGATAATAATTTTCCATATAAATCACATAAAATACTGATTTTTACATTTTTCTCCATAAATAACGACTCCTTTAAAATGTAATGCTAATATACTTTACACTATTTTTTTCAATTTGTCAATAGTTTTTTTGAAAAAAAGGTTGTCAAGGGGTGATTTTGAGGACGAAGAAAAAAATCACCCATTGGCAACCTTTTAATAATAGTTATATCCACCATATCCATTATTCATAAAATTATTAATTCTTCTATTAGATATGGTAATAAATTTAATAGAATAAATATCACAATAGGTAATTGTATCACTTTCTAAGGAACGCAATAAAATATAACTTGCTCCAACATCTTCTAATATACCAATTCTATCTACTAAATTATTGGTTCCTATTAAAAATTCTACTCTCATAAGTTTTCCAATTTGTTCTCTCAAAAAGGCTGGTGTATAAATTGCATTTGTCAAAATCTCTGGTGAATCTTGGTTAATGGTTACATTTCTATTTTCTCTTTTGTCTTGTCTTTCATCTGGCATAATAAACCTCCTTTATTTTATAATAATCATGTCATCAATGTTCTTTTAGAATACTTTTTTTACATTTCGACTCCTATTTATAGAGTCTTTAAATTTTTATTGTATTTTTTCTATTAATTTCTTATGTACTCGCATATTGACTTGTTGGACGATAAAAGCAATGTTCTCCGAAGTCTTGTATGAAATGTTCCTGAACCATTTCGTGGAAATGTCATATCACAGCTTGGTTTAAATGGGTTCAAATACCACAAGCATTCTCCAATTTCATTTAATCGATTTCCAGCTAATGCCCAATCTGCTATGTAATAATGTTCTTCTGTAGGATTCATATTATAGATATTTTGAGGATTATATCGATTAAATAGTGTCTCTGTTGCACAATCAAATTGCCCTGGTTGGAAAATAATATTTCTAACACTACCACCTTGTGATATTCTTGCATATTCTCCCTCTGTGCTATTCACTCTATTTAAAATTACACTTGCAACTGCTTTCATGCCATTATCGCCTTCTCTTCCGGGCTTCACATTGAACAATTCTTGCAATCAACTCTCTATCTGAATATGCCATATTTTTTCACCTCTAATAATAAAGTATATGCAACTATTTTTAATACGTTCCTAGAACAAATCGGAAAGCCTTAAAATTTGCATAATTTTTAATTTTTCTCTTTGGCTTTTCGTAAATTTGTTCTGCGCCAATTTTACGTTAGTAAAATTGTGTGCATGTGTTTTCATATATTAGGAAAGTCAACATGACTTTCCTAATATATGAAAAATAAAATAAACCCTCCATGTTTTATTTAACATCTTGGGTTTATATTGTTTTTTGTATATTAATTTGAAATTTATATGATACGAATTAAGCTTTGTTTTTATATACTTATATATTTTTATTTATTTTTTCATTTTTATTTTTCAATTACATTATTTACATCATTTTTCTCTGCTTCTTCAGATGCAAGCACATCACCTGCACCACCACCTATAATTTCTCCAGTTGTACTATCTACATAATATGTAAATGCTGGTAAATATCCACTTTTTTCTGGATTGTATGTTATTACAACACACCATACTCTTCTAACTCTTTCTTCTGTTTTATACATAACTGCATCATCTTTATATCTATATAAATCACCTTCTACTTTCTCCATGTTTAGCATAATATTTCCATAGTTTTCTTTCAAATTTTCTCTTAAATATACTTCTTCATTCATTTGTTTAATTTTAATTTCTGCTTTTACTTCTTGTATTTCTCTAACAGTTTCAATTTGTTCGTCTTTTTCTTTTGCAATTTGAATTGTTTCTTCTTGGCTGATTTTTTCTTCATTATTTTCATAAGGATTTTGTTTTATATCTAAAGAATATAGTATATTGCTTGTTGGAATCCATCCAATTTTTATACTTTCTGATGCATTATATAAATCTCCATATTTTTTATGAAATTCAGCATACCAAATATAGG
This sequence comes from uncultured Clostridia bacterium, assembly GCA_944387445.1. Taxonomy (GTDB): domain Bacteria; phylum Bacillota; class Clostridia; order TANB77; family CAG-508; genus CAG-269. The sequence continues at coordinate 2,543 of CALXEX010000011.1, forward strand.
CATCTTCATCTTTTCCTGCATTTCTTTTCAAACTAACTAATTCATATTCTCCTGTATCACCTATCGGCTTATACTTCTCTAATAATTCATATGCCACACTTCTTGCTTCTTCTCGACTAATGCCATAATTGTAAGGAATACTTCCTTCTCTAACCGGCATACTAACAGATCTTAACTTTCCAGTATTGGCATCTATTCGAATTGTTCCTAATTCTGACCCCATTGCCCATATATTTTCTTGTGATAAATTATCTTTATATAGTTCAATTTGTCCTATATTTTCATCTGTATAACCAATCTTTTTTAAATATGCTTTTGCAATTTCTTCTGCCTCTGTTTCTGATATGCATTCTGCCTTCTCTTCTTCCGTGATTTCCTGATTGATTTTATATGCCTTTGGTTCTTTCCAGATTTTTTCATATACAGTATTTCCAGCATATACAAGTCCAACTGTCATTCCAATTGTTAGTGTAAATGTTGCTACCATTTTTAGTAAATTTCTTTTAGGCATTGTATGTTCTTCTTCTTCAAATTTAGATACAGCTATTTTCATTCTAGATGTTTTCATAATCTTATCTAAATTTTCTTTACCCATAATAACTATACCCCCTTTTTTCTAACTTCTTTTTTAATTTATTTCTGATACGAAATAGTCTGGATTTTACTTTTGATTCTGTAATATGTAAGTCTTTTGCAATTTCTTTTATAGACTTCGTATAATAGTAATAGCATAAAAATATGTCTTGATCTTCTTGTTTCATTCTATAGATTTCTTGCAAAATTGCATCTTGTTTTTGTTTTTCTTCTATTTCTTGTTCAATATTTTTCGTGTCCTGTAATTGATTTTCATAGTCTTCTATATCTATCACATTTTTAAAATTTCTTAATTTTTTATTATATAAATGATTGGCAATTCCAGCCAAATAAGAGGACATTTCTTTTTGTATATCTAGTTGTTTCTGGTTTTTCCAAACAGCTAAAAAGACATCTGAAATGACTTCTTCTACATCTTCTTCTGCTAATTTAAATTTCTTATTTTTCACAATCACATATAGATAGTTGGTATAATCTTCCATAACTTTTTCAAGATTTAATGTATTATTTTCTATATATTGTTCAATTAATTTTTCTTTCTTCATTTGGTTTAAAACTCCCCTAAGATATCTACATCTATATATTACCATTTTTTCTAAAAAAGTTACCATCATATTTTTATTTTTTTAGAAAAATGGATTTTGAGGAGCGACTCATTTTTCCTTTTTGTTTAACAATATTATAAAAAAATATAGAATATAAAAAAATGAAACAATTTTGCGTATCTAAATTTGAATATAGAAATTATAAAGAAAAACGTGAGGAATGCTCATTTTGCTTATGCTTTAAAGCAACAATGAGAGAGGCTCACGTTTTTCTTGTAGAATTTCTATGAAAATTTAGCTTATACAAAATTGTGTAATGACTTTATATTCTATATTTTTTAGTCTAGTTAAATCTGAAAAAAGGGAAAATGAGTCGCTCCTCAAAATCCCTTTTTCGTCCTATTTTCTTAATTCTGCACCTACTGTTTTTTCTAATTCTGAAATAATATTTTCCATTGCAACATTTACTTCTTCATCACTTAATGTTTTGTTTTTATCTCTAAATGTTAAAGCATATGCTACGCTCTTCTTATTTTCTCCTAGTTTTTCATTTCTATAAATGTCAAATAATTTTAATCCTTCTAGTAATTTTTTTGCTTTCTTTGTAATAATTTTTTCGATTTGTCCCACTTCAACAGCTTCATCTACGATAATGGCAATATCTCTTTCTACTGCTGGGAATTTTGGAACTTCTACATATTTTTTATTATTTCTTGAATATTTTTCTAGTTTACTAATATTGATTTCTGCTAAATATACTCTTTTTTCAATATCATAGTTATTTAAAACAACTGGATGTACTTCTCCTAGAGTAGCAATTACATCTCTTCCTACTGTGATATTTGCACATCTTCCTGGATGATATGATTTATTTTCTGTTTCTCTTTCTACTTCATAATGATTAATATATGTTGCTTCTAATACATTTTCTACAATTCCTTTTAAGATATAGAAATCGACATCATCTCCATACATTCCAATAGTTAAAATATTTTCTTGTAAAGGTACTTCTCCTTTTTCTACTTCACCATGCATGTTTTTATAATTTCTTGAAATATCAAATAATTTTACATTTTGATTTTTCTTGTTTGCATTATTAGCTAATATTTGTAACATACTTGGTATGGTTGATGGTCTCATCAATTTGTATTCATCACTTAATGGATTTTGAATGGTGATGGCTGTTTTCTTTAATGTATCACTAATATTTGATTTTTCTAAATCTTTTTCACTTAAAAATCCATAAGTATATATCTCTGATAACCCGCTATTTACAAGAACTTCTTGTATTTTCTTTTCAATTTTTTGTTCTTTGTTTCTCATACCTAATGTTGTATCAGATTTAATTAATGTGGTTTCTAACTTGTCATATCCATAAAATCTTAAGACTTCTTCTGCTAAATCTGCTAATTGCTCTACATCCATTCTAAAATATGGTGCTGTAGCAATATCATTTTCAACTTTTATATCTAATTTATTTAAAATATCAATCATTTCTTCTTTAGAAATATGTGTTCCCAATAATTGATTAATTCTATCATAGTCTACTTTTATTTGATGTACTTTTTGTTTTGTTGGATAAACATCTATTTTTCCATCAACTACTTCTCCTGCATGTAAAATTTCTACTAATTCTACTGCACGGTTAACGGCTCTTAACGCATTTTCTGGTGATAATCCTTTTTCAAAACGAGAAGATGCTTCTGTTCTTAATCCTACTTTTTTAGCTGTTTTTCTAACAGCCCCACCATAGAATACTGCTGATTCAAATACCACTGTTTCTGTATCATTTTCAATTTCTGAGTTTAGTCCTCCCATAACACCTGCAATGGCTACTGCTTTTTTGTCATCTGCAATGACTAAATCATTTTCATCTAAGATTCTTTCTTGCTCATCTAGCGTTGTGATCTTTTCATTGTTTTTTGCTCTTCTTACTGTAATATGTTTTCCCTCAATTGAATTAATATCAAATGCATGCATTGGTTGCCCCATTTCTAGCATGACATAATTGGTGATATCAACAATATTATTGATACTTCTTACACCACAAGCATTTAATCTTCTAACCATCCATTTAGGTGATGGGCCAATCTTTACATTTTTAACAACTCTTGCAATATATCTGTAACATAAGTCAGGTGCTGTAATATCTACTTTTAAGCCTTCAATTTCTTTTTTATCTTCTACTTTTAATTCATCAATATTTTTTCTAGGATTCTTAAATGGTTTTCCTAGAGATGCTGCTGTTTCTCTTCCTAATCCTTCAATTGATAAACAATCTGGTCTGTTTGGTGTGATTTCAAAATCAATGATATCTTCTTTTAATTCTAAGACATCTACTAAATCTTTTCCTAAATCTTTTTCATATTTGTCATCTAAAATAAAGATACCATCTACCACTTTATCTGGATAACTTGCTGGATCAATTTCTAATTCTTCCATTCCACACATCATACCTTGTGATTCTACACCACGTAATTTTCCTGTATGAATCGTTACCCCTTTTGGTAGCTCTGCTCCATCTTTTGCTACTGGCACAATTTGTCCAGTTTCTCCCACTTTGATATTAGGTGCTGCTGTTACAATTTGAAGAATTTCTCCATTTCCAACATCTATTTTTGTTACTACTAATTTATCTGCATCTGGATGTTTCGTAACTTCTAAAATTTTTCCAACAACAACATTTTTTATGTTGTTTCCTTTTTGTTCTATGGTTTCAACCTTAGAACCTGTCATTGTTAAGATGTCTCCTAATTTTACTGTATCAACATCTATATCACTATATTCTTCTAACCATTCTCTACTTGCTTTCATATTTTTATTCTTCCTTTCCTGTATAAATCTGTTTGAAAAATAATTGTGTTTTTGGTTAGGCAAACAGAATGAAGCTTAACAACGCTAAAACGCAATTATTTTTCAAACAGCTCTTCTCTGCTTATGTTATATATTCTCTTCATTATCTAGATTGTCCTCTACTATATGATGGTATAACTCTACCTGGTCTTGAACTATGACTCATACCAATTTCATGTGGTATATTTTCATATTCTCCATCACCACTTACTTCAGTCATAAACCTATCTCTTTTTTGTTTAAAATCAGATGATGATGAGACTTCGCCTGTTTTTAAAATCGGATTTGTTACTCCTATTTGTTGTTGTCTACTCTTTTCTTCTCTCTCTTGTTTCATTAGCCAATATGTTCCTGATGAAGTTGGTACAGGCATATAATCACTATATTCCTCTCTTTGTAATAATTTTATAGCTTCTGCAAGCGTATATTCTTTTTTACTTCTCCAACGTCTAAATAACCCCATTTTTCATTTCTCCTTAATCAATTAAATTTTTAATTAATTTTTGTTTATTTGTTAATTTACATATTATACAATTAACAATCTATTTTCATTTTTTATTTTATAGTTATAGGTCCTGTCCCTTTTGACCATTTTTTGTCCATTTTGGCACGTCCCTAAAATTGTTTTAAGAATCTGATATCATTTTCAAATAATAATCTCATATCTTCGATTCCATATTTGGCCATAGCAATTCTTTCTACACCAAATCCAAATGCAAATCCTGAATAGATATCTGGATCAATTCCACAATTTCTTAAAACATTTGGATGAACTTCTCCACATCCTAATAATTCTATCCATCCTTCTCCTTTACATACTTTACAACCTTTTCCACCACATACAAAGCATGATACATCTGCCTCTGCTGATGGTTCTGTAAATGGGAAGTGATGTGGTCTAAATCTTATTTTTGTATTTTCTCCTAAACATTTTTTAGCAAACATCTCTAATGTTCCTTTTAAATCTGCCATAGAAATATGTTTATCAACCACTAAACCTTCTACTTGATGGAAGACTGGTGAATGTGTTGCATCTACACTATCTGATCTATATACAGCTCCTGGGCATATAATTTTAATTGGTGGTTTTTGATTTTCCATAACCCTTGCTTGAACAGGTGATGTTTGACTTCTTAATACAATATCATCTGTGATATAGAATGTATCTTGTACATCTCTTGCTGGGTGATCTGGTGGTGTGTTTAATTTGTCAAAATTATATGTTGCCTTTTCTACTTCTGGACCATCAGCAATTTCATATCCCATTCCTAAGAATATTTCTTCTACTTCTTGTATAATTTTGGTAATTGGATGTAAAGATCCTAAAACAACTTTTTTGCTTGGTTCGGTAACATCAATTGTTTCATTTTCTAATCTTTCTAATAGTTCTTGATTTTTAAATTCTTTTTCTTTACTTTGAATTAAATTTTCAATTTCTTCTCTTAATTCATTTACTAAACTTCCAATAACTGGTCTTTCTTCTGGAGATAAACCTCCCATTCCTCTTAAAATAAGCGTTAACTCTCCTTTTTTTCCTAAGTATTTTACTCTTAATTCATTTAATTCTTTTAAATCCTTTGAACTTGAAATTTCTTTAATAGATTTTTCTTTAATGTTTGCAATTTGTTCTTTCATTTTGTCCATTCCTTACTCTTAAATTTAGGTTTTTAAAAGGTTACCCATAAACCTTTTTATGTGCGTCGAAATCTTTGATTTCGTCAACGCACGCTTTTTTTATAGTGGACGATACTCTTTTGTTTGTTTATATTGTCCATATTTTCTGTTCAAAAAAGACGTTCTTTTTTCGCTAATCTTTCTGTTTTTTTCTGTAAGAAGTAGCACCTTTCTATTTTTTCTTTTTTCCTTAAAATTACTAACATATTCTATCTTGTCTGTAAAATGAATTTTTAGAATATATACACCCCATTTATTTAAGAATAAATTTGGTTCTACTTTTTTATTTGGAAATTCTAATTTTGCTTCTTCAATATTTTTTATTAATTGTTCTTTTGTAAAAGTTTTTGAATCGAAATAATATTCAATACATTTTCCTTCATTATTCATATTTATCAACATCCTTTATTAAATTTTACTTAAAATTTAAATCATTTCAATGAACAATCAAACCTATTCATCAAAAAAACCATCTCTTCCTACTTTTTTATTAGGACGAAATGGTTATTTTTCCGTGGTACCACCTAAATTTATTAGTATCTTTTATACTAACCTCGTTATAGTTTTAACGGTCCAACCGCCTTTTCCTACTATCATTTCAAAAAAGGACCTAAAAAGTGAAATTTCTATATACGATATTTAATGGTTTCCAGCCAATGACCATTTTCTCTTGTAAATATTTGTAATATATATACTTTGCTTTTTAATTGGTTTTGCTTTATTTTTTCTTACAGATAATATTGTATCATAAAAAGGCTTGAAAAACAAGCCTTTTTTAGAAAATATTTCTATTTTTTGTAAATGTAAATACTAATATATCTTATATCCTATATTCAAATCCACATTTCCACTAACTCCTGAAACCGTTCCTGTACTTGAATGTTGCCAAATTTCATAATGTCCTGTATAATCTGCCACGGCATTATATTGTGCAAGCCATATATCAAATTGATTTAATTCATTCATATTTAAATTATCATAAAACCAATTTCTACTTGCATAAATCATTGGTGTATATCCATTCTGTTTAATTGTTTCACAAAATGCTTTACATACCGCCGTTCTTGTAGCTACATCTAAATTATCTGCTCTTCCCGAATTGTTTGGAGCTACTGACATTTCTGTATCGATTGCAATTGGATAATCTAATTGATGTGCATATCCAGATTGTTTTAATATGTTGATGACCCATTTTGCTTCTTCTATGGCTTCATCTTTATTAACTGCTTGTGTGAAGAAATAAACACCAACTTTTAATCCTGCTTTTTTAGCACCTTCTATATTCATTCTAAAATATGGATCTTCTGCAAAATTACCTGCTGAACCATATCCTCTATAACCAATTCTAATCATGGCAAAATCGATTCCAGATCTTTTTACATATTCCCAGTTAACTAAACCATTAAATTGGCTAACATCGATACCTTTTAAACATACATTTTCAAATTTAAATTTTTGTGCATTACTTTGTTTTCCTTCAGATACTTCTACATTTGTTCCATTTGCAGTTCCCCCATTTGCAATACTTAAATATCGACCATCTGCTTTTGAAACAAGATAATAGTAACCATTACCTGCTTCTACAAGTTTCCATTTTTGTGCATCACTACCAGTATATTTACTTTGAATAACATTACCATTTTTAACTGTTAATACAAATCCAGAATGTTCTGCTGTAATTTTATAATAATTTCCTTCAAGATATTCTACTTTAAAATTTTGTTGTGTCACATTTGTACTCATCCAAATTTGTATATTAGCACCATCTTCCTTTGAGCCACCTGATACATCTATAACACTTTTACTATTTAATGCTGTAGATATTCTATATGTATTGTTTGAAATAGATGGTGAATCTATAAATTTGAATTTTTGAGCTTTAGTACCATTATTTTCATAAACTTGTACATTTGTCCCATTTGCTATTTTTGCATTATTAACATCCAAATATAATCCATTACATTTTGATATAATATAATATTCTCCATTTCCTGCATCTTTTATCATCCATCTTTGTGCATATGTATTATTACTTTGATATTGCCATACATTTGCTCCATTTTTATTGGCAGCATTATCTACATCTAATACTTTTCCAGAATGCAATGCTTGAATTTTGTAATAACCATCTCCTTGATATTCTACTAAAAATTTTTGTTGGTCTACATTTGAATTTTTCCATATTTGCAAATTTGCACTATTGGAAGTAGAACCACCAGATATATCTAATACATAATTATTATTTAATGAAGTAGCTATATTATATATACCATCTTCAATTGTTTGCTTTCCTTCAGCTTCTTCAACTTCAATAAACTTAAATTTTTGTGCGTTTGTATAGTTAGATTTATAAATTTGAACATTTTGCTTATCTTTTGCTGTTCCTCCTGACACATCCAAATAAGATAAACTTAATCTAGATTCAATATAATAATATCCATCACCAGCATCTTTTATAATCCATTTTTGTGCTTCTGTTCCATTATTATTATAGACTTGTACGTTTGTTCCCGAAGCAATATTACCATTTGCTACATCTAATACTTTATTTGTTGATACAGATTGTATGGTGTAATACCCATCTCCTTGGTACTTAACCTGAAATCTTTGAGCAGTTGTATTTGTATTGGTTTGTATATTCACATTACTTCCTTCAACATTCAAATACATATTGGCATTTAATTTTGTATTTATTTTATAAGTACCATCTTTTATAGTTTGTTTTCCTTCTATTGTTATGTCAAACTTTTGAGCCTTTGTCCCATTTTTTTCATATACTTGTACATTGGTTCCATTATTTGCTATTCCTCCAGATACGTCTAAATAATATCCATTTAAAATAGAGCGAAAACTGTATGTTCCATCTGTATTTTTTTCAATTATCCATTTTTGTGCATCTGTATTATTCCACTGATATTGTTGAACATTTGTCCCGCTTGTCATTCCTCCATTAGCAACATCTAATACTTTTCCAGAATGTAATGCTTCTATTTTATAATAACCTTCTTTATTATATGTAATTTTAAATCTTTGCTGTCTTACATTATCATTTTCCCATAATTGAATATTTGCTGAATTATTATATGAACCACCTGATACATCTACTACTCTATTCGTATTCAGTTTTGATTTTATTGTATAAATCCCATCTTGAATTGTCTGCTCAGCTTTGTATTCATTTTTTTCCAATATAAATTTTTGTGCATTACTTCCATTTCCTTCATATACTTGTACATTTGTACCATTAGAAGTTCCTGCATTATCAATATCTAGATATAATCCATTACATTTAGATACAAAACTAACTTGTCCATTACCCAAATCTAAAATTTTCCATTTTTGTGCATCTGTTTTATTACTATCATATTGTCTAACATTTGTTCCACTTTTTTTATTAGCATTTTCAACATCTAAAACTTTTTTAGAATGTACAGCCTCAATAGTGTAATATCCATCCCCATCACTAGTGATTCTAAATCTTTGTTGGTTAACCTTATCATCATAGCTCCATATTTGCAAATTAGCTCCTGAATTGGTACCACCCCACGCAATATCTAAAACTTTATTTTTATTAAGTGCAGATCTTATAATATATATTCCATCTTCGATAACAAGATTAGAATATGTTTGTATTTGCATTGTTTCATTTTCTGTTTCTTCTTCTATTTTTTCTTCCTCTTTTATCATTTCTTCCTGTTTAGTTGGTTCTTCAGTCATTTCTTCATCTTCTGAAATATTTTCTTTGCTATGATTTGTATCATCATCAATTTTATTTTGATCTTCACTGTTTGCATCATCACTTACTACTTCTTCAGATTGATTTTGATCTACTGTATTTTCACTAATATTTTCTGAATTTTCCTGATTTTCTGTCTCATTTTTCTCTGTACTTATACTATCTTCATTATTGTCAATTTCTGTGCCTGTATTTGCATAGATAGCAATTGGTAAAAACACATTTACTAACATTATCAATATTGTACATATCGTTATGATTTTTATTTTTTTCATTTTCATCTTCCTTCCCTATTTTTTTCTTATCATATCATAACTGCAAAAATTTTCATAGTACTTTTTAATAAAATATAATTTTTAAACTCCCATATTATTAAAATATAGGAGTTTTACTCTTAATTACAACCACAATTGTTATTATGATTCATATAATATTTCTTTTCTGCTAATTTGTCTTGAACACCTCTTAATGCTTCTCCAAATCTTTGGAAGTGTACGATTTCTCTTTCTCTTAAATATCTTAATGGATCTAAGACATCTGGATTGTCTCTACATAAGTCAATTAATTTTTCGTACGTAGCTCTTGCTTTTTGTTCTGCACCTAAATCTTCTTGTAAGTTTGCAATTGGGTCTCCTTTACAAGCAAGTACCCCTGCATTAAATGGAAATCCTGCTGCTGCTTGTGGATATACATCTACACCATGGTCTGTGTAATATGCACTTAATCCTGCTTTTTCGATTTCTTTTATACTTGCTCCTTTGGTTAATTGGTGTACAATGGTTCCTACCATTTCTAAGTGAGCTAATTCTTCAGTACCAATATCATTTAAGATAGCTTTTGCATTTTGGTCTGGCATTCCAAATCTTTGTGATAAATATCTAAGTGATGCTGCCAGTTCTCCATCTGGTCCACCATATTGTGATATGATTACTTTTGCAAGTCTTGGATCTGTACATTTGATATTGATTGGGTATTGTAACATTTTATTATATGTCCACATCTAAAAATTCCCCCTTTCCCATGGCCATGGTTCTTCAAGCCATCTCCATTTATTGCAAGGAAAATTAATGGTTAATGGTCCAAATACCTTTTGATATTTATCTTTTAATTCTTTTACTTCCTTACAATATTTTCTATGCAAACAAAGTGCTTTTTGATCATCTGGGTGTGTATCTAAATATAGAGCTAATTCTGTTATCGCAAATTCAAGGCATCTAATTTGCTGTGCCATTTCCATTCTTTCATCACAATCTACGGTTCTTTCATTATCTTGCATTTGATTACAACACATCATTTCATTATCTTCCTCGCATCCACAATTTCTATTTTGATTTATTGACATTTGTTGCACCCCTTTCCTATTTTATTGGTCATTGCAATATAATCAATTTCTTCCATTGATTGACCTGGTGAATATGGGCTTACTAATTCAGGAAAGATTGTTCCCATTTTTAATCCTACACATGGTTTAAATGTTCTATCCATATATTGAATTGGAACATAACTTTGTGCTAACATTGGATTTTCTGGAAATACACTTTGTTCTTCATCAAAGCCACAATCACAACTATTTGAATTGTCTTCGTAAGATGCAACATGATTGCATTTTGTTTCCATGATATCATTTTGCATTTCACATGAATTATTTGCATAATTGTTGTTCATACAATAGCATTTTCTTCTACTAAACATATTAAAATTCCTCCTTTTGTTACATTATATGTACAGTAACAAAAAAGGTTGACGTTTTTTTATTTTTCTTTATTTGGTTTTCTGTTATCATTTAGTCTCAAATTACCTCTCAATTACTTACCATTGTTGTATATTGTTACTTTATCTTGTTTGACTTAACATAATTTTTTTGATATACTAATGAAAATTTTGTTAGTTTCATTTTATATGAACTCCAAAACAAAATAAATATTTTAAAGGAGGTTATTTATATGTTACCGGAGGTACGGAAACTAATCAAAGAAAATCAAAAACTACTTTATACTCTTAGAAAAGGAAAAGAAAATTTATCGCCAAAGCAAAAACATGAATTATCAAAAAGAACTGTATCCAATAAAATACTAATGTTAAACAGTCATAAAATTATATTGGATAACCGTTCTGTCATCAATCCTGACTTTGCTTATTTTGCAGGTTTTTATATAACTGAAAATGCAATAGAAATTGAACTCATAGATTTTCAGTTTGAATCTGTATTACATAAAATAGCACCAGACTTTCCACAGAAGGTCATTTTTGAAGGTGATGATTGCCCACGTGTTTTACAAGACCTAGTACAGGAATTATGGGATATTGTTCCCTTTGTGGCTGGTTCTATTGTTTTCAAAAGATGTATGCACTATGATGAAAATCAAGATATTGCGTACTATATAGAAGGAAACACATTCAAAAATGATAATCTATCATTGATGCTTAACAATTACTCATCCTTTTTGCCTAAAGCATTTGAGAATATCGTACAAGTAGATAATGTATTAGCATATACATTGTATTTACGAGAAAAAGTCTACGAATCTGACGCAATCATATATTATGATTTAGATGATGGTCGAATTGGATATGTAAAACACAATATACTTTCAAAAGAATCCAATATAGCATCTGGACTTATATTTCCAAGATATACTGATGAGCAAAAGAACTCATTAAAGGCTTTGGAATCTTTATCTGGTGAAAAGTATGTGGCTCAATTAGATACCATCATATCATCAGGAATTCTGTCTATTATCGATCAGGCAAATCTTCAGGTAAGATCTATACTAAATCCAGAATATTTCATTGTTGACGGAAAATGGGTAAAAGAACCATATTTTTATGAATTTTATCAAAAAAATTCAACAATTTTTACTGCCTATAATGAAATTGCTAATTTTTTATATCTGGATTGCCCTTGGATTGTTATTAAGAAAAAAGAGGAACAACCCCAAAAAGGCGCAGCCATATATGCTGCATATTCCTTTTTTGGTTGGGAGTTAAAGTGGTAAAACGTAAAAAGGGAAATTGGCTACAGACCCCAATTTCCCTTTTTGCGTTTATTACATATTTTATTATTTTTATAGTAAATTTTTTAATTTTATGATATATTATTTTCAAAAGGAGGAATCAGATAATGGATATAAATTTATTAATTGAAACTGCTAAAAAGGCCAGGGAAAATGCCTATACCCCATATTCCAATTATAAGGTAGGTTGTGCTTTGCGTACTAAAAGCGGAAGAATTTTTTCTGGATGTAATATAGAAAATGATGGGCTTATGTCTATTTGCGCAGAGAGAGTTGCTTTTACAAAAGCTATTTCTGAAGGTGAAAAAGATTTTGAATGTATTTTAGTGTTAGGCGGAAAAGAAGGATTAGAATATACCTTTCCTTGTGGATATTGTCGTCAATTCATGTCTGAATTTTGTGATAAAAATTTTGAAATTTACATGTATTATGACAATGATAAAATGGACAAAAAAACATTAGGAGACTTACTACCTGATAGTTTCAGTTTATAGAAAAGGGATTATGAGTCCGTCCTCATAATCCCTTTTTCATCTTATACTCTTGCAACTCCACCAATTACTTTGTTTTCTGTTGCGTCTGGTAATATTTTTGGTCCTCCTGCAAGAACAACTTTATCACCTTTTTCTAAAATTCCTTCTTTTTCTAATTGAGCAATTCCTTTTTGAATTGTATCTTCAATTGTTTTTCCATCTTTGATTAAGATTGGTGTTACATTCCATGTAACTGATAATTGATAATATGTTTGTTCGTTATCTGTTACAGCAAATATAGGGCAACCTGGTCCCATACCAGCAATCATTCTTACTGAATCACCTTTATGTGTATATGCTACGATTGCATCAGCTTCTACTTGGTAAGCTGTTACACATGTTGTATAAGCAATATTTTTCTCTAAATCTTCTGAATCTATTTTTTTGAAGTTTTTTCTATTAAATCTCTTCCAGTAGTTAACTGTTCCTTCAATTGCTTTTGATATTTTAACCATTGTTTCAACACATTCTACTGGATATTTACCCATAGCACATTCTCCAGAAAGCATGATACAACTTGTCATATCATATACAGCATTTGCAACGTCACTAACTTCTGCTCTTGTTGGTCTTGGATTAGAAGTCATTGATTCTAACATTTGTGTAGCTGTTACAACTGGTTTACCAACTTGGTTACATCTCTTAATAAAATGTTTTTGAACAATTGGAACTTGTTCCATTGGTATTTCAACACCCATATCTCCACGAGCTACCATAATACCATCTGATATTGCTAAGATTTCTTCGAAATTATCAATACCTTCTTGGCTTTCAATTTTTGATATAATTTTAATGTGTTCTCCACCATTTGCTTTTAATAAATCTTTGATTTCTTGAACATCTGATGCTCTTCTTACAAATGAAGCAGCTATGAAATCAAATCCTGCTTTGATTCCATTTGTAATATCATCAATATCTTTTTGCGCTAAAGCTGGTAAATTTAATTTTAATCCTGGAACATTCATTGTTTTTCTGCTTCCTAATCTTGCTGTGTTTAATGCTTTACATTTAATATCTTTTCCAACAATTTCTATAACTTCAAACTCTAAAGCACCATCATCAACTAGGATCTTTGCTCCCGGTTTTACATCTTGATATAAATTTTTGTAACTGATTGTTGTTTTTGTTTCATTTCCAATAATATCATCATAAACGAATGTAAATTCTTGTCCTTCATTTATAGTTACTTTTTCGTCTCCAGACTCAAGTTTTCCTGTTCTAATTTCAGGTCCTTTTGTATCTAATAATAAAGCAACTGGTTTGTTTAATTTTTCTCTTACTCTCTTTATTGTTGCTATTTTTTCTGCGTTTTCTTCATATCCCCCGTGTGAAAAGTTAATTCTTGCTATACCTAATCCTGCTTTAACTAGGTTAGTAAACATTTCTTCACTTTCGCTTGCTGGTCCTATTGTACCAATGATGTTTGTTTTTCTTAAAACTTGTTTCATTTCTTATTCCTCCCTTATTATCTTAAAAACTAGAGCTTATTATATCACACTATAAGAATGGTTTTCAACATTTTTTTATTATTTTTTACGTAATCTTGAAAATTATACTAAAACTTTTTTCTTTAGATACCTTTTCAGAGATCTTTTAATATATTTTAACAATTGCATGTAATGTTTTGTCATCTTCACTTTTTATGACCACAATATTTTCTCCATTTTCTTTTGTATATTTGCACTTCACCGTTTCTCCTAGTTTTATTTGATTTTTATATTGTATTCTTACATGGTTAAATGGCCTTTTTTGGTATTCTTCTTCTGGTAATGCTTCATATGCTAAGTACAAATAATATAAATTATGCATATGACCAATCACATCTATATCTCTTCTTCTAGCTGTATATGTCATTTCACTTACATATTCATTTGGCTCTTTTAATTTTTCAATTTTTTTATTTTTAAAAACACATTTTCCAAATTCTGATTGATATCTATCTGCTACTTCTGGTTCTACTCTTACAATTTTCTCTGTTTGACTATTTACTAATAACCATTTTGAAGTTGCAATAGCACATAAATTGTTTTGTTCATCATATACTTCAAAGTCACGGAGTGCATAAAATTTTTCAATTTCTCTAGACCATGTATGAATTTCTAAAACTTGTCCATATTTTGGTCTTTTTAATACTTCCAACTCCCAATCCAATAGTAGCCAACTTAAATGTGTTTCATCTGTTGTATTCACACCAATTCCTACACTATCAGAATGATATGCTGCAATATCTTCTAAATACTCTAAAATACCAATATTACTCACTTCATCTTTAGCCCATACATCTTTTAATCCTATTTTAAATTTTTCTTTGTATATCATGTTTTCCTCCTATGAACTTTTGGGGACGTGTCAAAATGGACACTTTTTATCCAAAAGGGACACGTCTCAACTATTTATTGTGATTTCATTTATTATATATCATTCTTTTCTCTAATAAAGATTGAAGGAATATCCCTCAATCTTTATTTCTAATATCCTGGTTTTTCTAATAATTTAAACATATTCTTCTTGTATTCTTCTACTCCTGGTTGATTAAATGGATTGACACCTAATATATTTCCAGACATAGCGCATGCTTTTTCAAAGAAATAAATTAACTCTCCTATATTTTCTTCATCCAACTTTTCTAGTTCTATCACAACGTTTGGAACATCTCCTGATACATGTGCTTTTATAGTTCCTTCCATTGCTTTTTTATTGACATAGTCTAATCTTTTTCCTGCTAAATAATTTAATCCATCCAAATTATCATCATCTGGGTTAATGGTAATATCTGAATTTGGTGTTTTTATACTAATAACAGTTTCAAATAAATTTCTTCTCCCTTCTTGAATATATTGTCCCATAGAATGTAAATCTGTTGTAAAATCAACTCCTGCTGGAAAAATTCCCATTTGATCTTTACCTTCACTTTCTCCGAATAATTGCTTCCACCATTCTGTAACATAATGCATTTTAGGTTCATAATTTACTAAGATTTCTATGTTTTTATATAATTTATATAAAATATTTCTTACAACTGCATATTGATAACATTCATTATATTTTAGATTTGAATCATCATATCTATCTTGTGCTGTTTTTGCTCCCATCATTAATTTATCAATATCAATGCCTGCTACTGCAATTGGTAATAATCCAACAGCTGTTAATACAGAATATCTACCACCTACATTGTCAGGAACAACAAATTGCTCATAACCTTCATTTTGTGCAAGTATCTTTAATGCTCCTTTTGCTTTATCAGTTGTTGCATAAATTCTGCTTCTTGCTTCATCAATTCCATATTTGTTTTCCAAGATTTCTCTAAAAATTCTAAAAGCAACGGCTGGTTCTGTTGTTGTTCCAGATTTTGATATGACATTTACTGAAAAATCCTTATCTCCTATATATTCAATTAATTCATTAATATAATTTGGACTTAAATTATTTCCAACATATAACACTTGAGGATATTTTCTTTGCTTGTTTGGTAACATATTATAAAATGAACTAGTTAATGCCTCAATAACAGCCCTTGCTCCTAAATATGAGCCACCAATTCCAATAACTACTAATATATCAGACTCTTTCTTAATTTTGTTGGCTGCTTTTTTGATTCTCGCAAATTCTTCTTTATCATAATTGGTTGGTAATTCTAACCATCCCACAAAATCTTTTTCATCATTAGCTCTTCTATGTAAATCTTTATGTATATTTTCGACTTGCTCTTTGTATGTTAAGATTGTTTTTTGTGTAATTCCTGTATATTTTAGGTTTAAACGAATATTTGCCATATGATTACCTCTTTTCTTTTTATATTTATCATATGGTTATTATATCCAACTTGTTATTATATTTCAAGATATTAAAAGTAAAAAATCGGGATTTCGAGGTCGGACATATTTTTTCCTTTCTTAAAATTGAGTTATCTCAAAAAATATAGAATATAAAAAAATGGAACGATTTTGCGTATCTAAATTTGAAACTAGAAATTCTTAAAGAAAAAAATGAGGAATGTTCATTTGACTTAAGCTTTACAGTCACAATGAACATTCCTCATTTTTTTCTTTAAGAATTTCTGTGAAAATTTAGCTTATACAAAATCGTGTAATGACTTTATATTCTATATTTTTTAGTTATAAATTAAAACCAAAAGGAAAAAATATGTCCGACCTTGAAATCTCGATTTTACTTCATAATTTCATCCATAACCTTTGCTAAGTATTTCATGCTTGCTAAACATTGCTCTAATGTATTTCCTGTTGCTCCTACCTCTATGATATTTGCATATTTTCCTGTGTGTTGGTTATATCTGGATGTTGTTAGCATAATTGGTTTAAATAGTCCTGGATATAGTTCTTCTGCCTTTTCTTGTACTTTTATAGCAAATTTTAAGTTTTGATTCCAATTTGGATGCCATAATCCGCCTGCATTGGTTCCGAATCACAAACATAATTTGTGCTACTTCTTCATCTCCGATTTTAACTGTTGGTGCATAATCGCTTCTACTGCCTATGGCATCTCTATGTAAATCAATAATGATATCTGATGGGTTAGTTTGTAATAAACTTTCAACTGTTTTTAAAGAATTTGTATAAGACCCATTATAGGATGGGTAATCATGATAACTGGTATCATGAATGACATTGTATCCATATTGTTGTAATTGTGTGGTAAGTTCTGTTCCAACTCTTGTGACTGTAAAATTCAAATCTGTTGTTCTAAAATTTCCAGTTGGTGTATAAGGATATAATTCACTTGAAGTATAACTTTCACAACTATGTGTATGAAATATCATAACATTCTTATTCTCAATCGTGATATCTGGTGTCAACATTTCTTGCGTCAATTCATAATCTGTTTGATTTCTAATTTTGACATTTCCATATTGTGCATTATAATTTTCTGCTATTGGATTATTGGTAATAACTTCTGTTTCTGCATCTGTTGTTGCTAATTCTACTTCTTGTTCTGTCTCATCACTTTGTTCTGTATTTTCTTCTTCTGTTTCTGATATCTCCATATTTTGAATTTCTTCTATAGAACTAATTTGTGTTTCTAACATGGATTTCAATATATCATTTTCACTTAATTTTTGTTTTTTCTCTTCTTCACTATGATTAATAGATGCTACAACAGGAAGTGTAGCATCTAAACAGGATAATAAACTATGACTAGATAATTGATTGGTTACATTTTCTACTTTTTGTGTAACTTGCTCTGTATTTTTCTTTACCCCAGAAAAATAATTGGTAATACTAAATATTAATAAAATAAGTACAAATATGCATATAATATATTTTACAATATCCCTTAATCTTAATACTGTTACATTAAACATATACTTTTCTCCTTTGTCCAAATTCCTATATATATGTATATGCAAAAGTTTTAGAAATATTATTGATTTTGAATATTTTTATTTGTTCTCAATCGTTCTAAACTATTATTTTATTATTTTAAAACACCGCATAAGCGACTAAACGAACGATTGGAATTCTATTTTTATTATTTACATATTTAAAAAATATATAGAAATATTTAAATATGTTGCAAACAGTAGCCACAAAACATATGGGATTAGCAAGATTCCAGATATTTTATTTTGTTTATAAAATTGATATGTCATAAGAATTACTAATATATCTAAAATGATAATCCATAAGACAGATAATAATCTAAGTCTAAATATAAAAAATATAAATGTCCATAAATAATTAAAAATTAATTGCGTGTAATATAGCTGTTTGGTTTCTTTTGGTACTTCTCCTTTTTCTTTCAACAATGTATAGGATATTCCAATTAACAAATAAATAATTGACCATGCAATTGGAAATGCAATTCCTGGTGGAGATAATGTTGGTTTTATTAAGTCATTATAATCCATATAACCAGATGTAATCATTCCAACAATTCCTCCAATGATTAATGGCAATATTGCATGAAATATATTTTTTACATTTTGATTGCTCTTTATATAAAATCCCTCCCTTCTTAATAAAAGGTATTTCAAAATATAAAATTTATGATATTCTATTAGGGATTTTCGTAACTTGTAAACTTTATATAAAAATAGATGATTTCAAGGATAAGGACCCTCAGAGCTTACACTCTTTGGGTCCTTTCTCCATCAAGAAAAAAGAATTTTTTCCAGCTGTCTCTCAAATTTCATAAGCTTCAGTTGTAATTCAATTGGTATTGCCATCAAAGATGGTTTAACCCGACAATTTATATGAGTATATATAATTGTCAAGCAAATCGATATGTTTCGCATTGTGTTCAGTTTAACATGCGGACATATTACAGTAGGTCCAAATGCTACTTCTTCCATCTCCCTTTTGTCAAAGTCGATAGACTTTAACAGCTGTAGCAATTCGATGTATGCGGTATAATCTCGCGTCCTCCTTGAGTTTTCATTGAGGTATGCCTCTAACTTGTCCCGCAGTCTTTCTTTTAAGCTTTGGATTTCTTTTAACTGCTCTTTTTTCTTTTTCTTCATATTTCGAGCTCCTTTCTATTTTTTAATATAGCTCTCTCTTGCTAGAGCATTTGCTTCTGACTTCATGATTATAGCATAGATTTACATAAACTTTAATGTTGAATTTGTTTTATTCCTCTTTTACCAACACATTCTCATTTCCAATAATCCATCTAAAAATGTCCAAGATATCTTCTGTTACATACATCTGCCCACAACTTTTGTTTTCATTATCCACTTGAACAAAAACAGGCATATTATTTTTATCTCCGTTGAAATATTTTATAGCACCTCTTAATTTCTTCTTTTCTTCTTCGTCAGCATTGGTAATGTTTAGTACCAAAACCTTATGTTTTTGTTCTCCAAAGTCTTTGATGTCATTCGCAACTATTTTTGTGGCATCATCTTCACGAATGCTTAATCTTCCTTCTACTAATACAATATTTTCTTCTGTTAGACTAGAACCTGCTTTCATATAGGCATTTTCAAATACAATAACTTCTGCTTGGCCATATAAATCTTCGATGGTAACAAATGCCATAATTTTATTGTTCTTTGTATATTTCTTTTTGATAGAAGTGATAATTCCTGCATATTTGACATGATCCCCATCAGAAAATTTTGTTTTTTCTAAATTCATCTCTCCTCCATCATATTGCATTGATGTATTTTGTTCATCGATTTCTTTCATTTGCATTGTGTTGATATTGGTTTGCAATTCTATTTGGTGTCTTAATTTTTCCAATGGATGTCCTGATATATAAATACCTAACATTTCTTTTTCTGAAGATAACAAATCTCTTTCTGACATTTCTTCATGTTCTTCAAATACATATTTCTTTTCATTTAGTTCTTTTTTATCTTCTTCAGAGCCTAAATCAAACATAGAAACTTGTCCTGCAAATCCTTTTTTCTTGCTACTTTGAATGGTATCTATAATGTTTTCGAAAGAAGCAAGTAATGTACTTCTGGTTTGCTCAAAATTATCAAATACACCCGCTTTTATTAAGCTTTCAATACATTTTTTGTTAACCGCATCATCTGCAATTCTTTCACAAAAATCTGTAAATCCTTTGTAATCCCCATGTTCATTTCTTTCTCGGACAATATTGTCCACTGGTACAGTTCCTACATTTTTGATGCTACCTAATCCAAATCGAATTTTTCCATCTTCAACGGTAAATTTGGTACTACTTTTATTAATTTCTGGTTTTAAAATTTCAATTCCTAAGTTTTTACATTCATCTATATATTGTGGGACTTTATCTAGATTTCCTAAATAACTATTTAATGTTGCTGCCATAAATTCTGCTGGATAATATGCTTTTAAATAGGCTGTCCTATATGCGACAACTGCATAACAAGCAGCATGAGATTTGTTAAATGCATATTTTGCAAATTCTGCCATTTCGTCAAAGATTTTATTGGCTGATTCTGCATCTATTCCGTTTCTTACACATCCTGGCACAATGACATTTCCATTCTCATCTACTTGTCCATTGATAAAAACTTCTCTTTCCTTTGCCATAACATCTAGCTTTTTCTTCCCCATGGCTCTTCTTACTAAGTCAGCTCTTCCTAAAGAATAACCAGCTAAATTACGAACGATTTGCATAACTTGTTCTTGATATACCATACAACCATATGTGACATTTAAGATTGGCTCTAAGCTTGGATGAGTATATTCATTATGTCCTGGATGTTGTTTTCCTTTAATATATCTTGGAATTTGGTCCATTGGTCCTGGTCTGTATAAAGAAACACCGGCAATTAAATCTTCTAAGCAGTCTGGTTTTAGTTCCTTCATGAAGTTTGTCATTCCTTGTGACTCAAATTGGAAAATACCACAAGATTTTCCCTCTTGCCATAATTTATACACCTTAGGGTCTGCCATTTCTTTATCAAATTCGACTTTAATTCCTCTGTCTTTTTCCACCATTTCAATAGTATCTTGAATAACCGTTAACGTTCTTAATCCTAAGAAGTCCATTTTTAATAATCCTAGTTCTTCCAATGTTGTCATAATATATTGGGTAGAAATTTGCCCATCACGAACATATAAAGGTACATAGGTATCTACTGGATCTTTTGTAATAACAACTCCACATGCATGAGTAGATGCCTGTCTTGGCATTCCTTCTAATCCCATAGCAATATCTAATAAATTTTTTACTTGTGGGTCATTTTCATATTTTTGTCGTAATTCTATGTTTTGTTCTAATGCTTTTTTAATCGTGATATGTAATTCATTTGGTATCATTTTTGCTAATGTATCTGCTTCTGCATAAGGAACATCTAATACTCTTGCAACATCTCGAATAACCATTCTTGCAGACATGGTTCCAAAAGTAATAATCTGTGAAACATGGTCATGCCCATATTTTCGAGATACATAATCGATTACATCTTGTCTATGTGTATCACTAAAATCTACGTCAAAATCAGGCATACTAATTCTTTCTGGATTTAGAAATCTTTCAAATAGCAAATCATATTTCATTGGGTCAATATCTGTGATTTCAATAGCATATGCAATAATAGATCCTGCACCTGAACCTCTTCCTGGTCCTACTGCAATATCATGAGTTTTGGCATAGTGAATAAAATCCCATACAATTAGGAAATAGTCCACATATCCCATCTTTTTAATAACAGCAATTTCATATTCTGCTCTATCTAAAATTTCTTTACTTGGATTTTCTCCATATCTTTTTTTGATACCATCATCACAAAGTTTTTTGAAATAGTCATAATGTGTAGGATACTCTGGTGGTACATCATAATTGGGTAATATGGTATGTCCAAATTCAAATTCCACATTACATTTATCTGCAATTTTTACTGTATTTTCTATGGCATCTGGAAATGCACTAAAATATTCTGACATTTCTTCTGGAGATTTGACATATAGCTCATCTGTATCAAATCGCATTCTATCAGGGTCACTCATTCGTTTTCCTGTTTGAATACATAATAAAACTTCATGATTATAAGCATCTTCCCTTTTTAAGTAATGGGCATCATTTGTAGCAACTAATGGTATATCCAATTTTCTGGCTAGTTTTACTAATTTTTGATTAGCCAATACTTGTTCTTTTATTCCATTATTTTGGATTTCTATATAATAATCGTCACCAAAAACTTTTTTGTGCCATAGTGCAACTTCTTCTGCTTTTTCTTCTTGTCCATTTAATAAAGCTTGGTTAACAGCTCCTGCTAGACAAGCACTTAAACAAATTAAGCCTTCATGATATTTTTCCAATACTTCTAAATCAATACGAGGTTTATAATAATAGCCATCCACAAATCCAATAGAAACCAATTTACTTAAGTTTTTATATCCTTGATTATCTTTTGCTAATAAAATCAAATGATAATAATGGTTATCAATATTTGGCTCTTTATCAAATCTGCTTCTAGGCGCTACATACACTTCGCAACCAATGATGGGTTTAATCCCTTCTTTTTTACATGCTTTATAAAAGTCAATGGCTCCATACATAACACCATGGTCTGTAATTGCCATTGCCTTCATTCCTAATTCTTTAGCTCTTACTGGTAGGTCTTTTATTCTATTTGCTCCATCTAATAAACTGAATTCACTATGTATATGTAAATGCACAAACTCTGACATGTTTTTTCCTCTTTTCGTATTTCTTTTTCTATTAAAACTTCTTATTCTTTTTTGCATTATATCATAATTTTTATAAATGTCCAATTATGATTATTCCTAAAATAAGAACAAGATAGAAAACATATTATTTACTATCTTGTTCTATTCTTCTTCCCACAACTGCAAACCTTCCATCCTGTACATAATACGAACAAGTCGATAAGGTAATTAATTGGTCTCCATAGCTTACTGTTGCATCAATAGGATATAAGGAAGCACTTTTAGCATTTTTCACAAATTCTCTATATTCCTCTTCTGATTTGCTATTAATAAAATAATAATAACGAAATACATTTTTCTCTGATTTATAATATACTCTTGATTTGAAAACAGAAATAATCTCATATTTGGCATCTTCTTTAGCTGTTGTAAAACGGATAACTGGATGCTCTTGATAAAAACTTTCTTTCTCATATTTTAATAATTCTTGAAACATCATTCCATTTCCTAAATTATGTCCATAAATTAATAAATTATTACTTGGTATATTCCAATTATAATTTGCGTCCAGAAAGATTGACCCATTTTTACTGTTTTCTTTTTTATAATTGTGTGTCATATAATAGCGATTATCTGTTCCTTGCAATACTGGATAATTCATATTTGTATTTTCAATTTCTAACCAACCAATAATATCTGCATTTTGTTCTTGCAACTGCTTTACTTGTAACATTCTCTCTGTTTCTTCATTTTGTTCTTCTGCATTTTCCGTTGATATCATTTTTCCATTTTCTTCTGATTCTGACGCAACATTTCCTTGCCTCTCTTCTGAAGCATTTTGCACAACTTCCTTTGTTCCTTCCTTTTCATATATGTCTATTGCACTTAATAATTTAGTCTGTTCTTTTGCTTCTTGTCTTAATGAAAAAAAGTTTATGATATACATTGTAGATAAAATTATCAATATGCTTAAAAGTAAATAGATAATGACATGTATTCTTTTTCTTTTTGCTTTTGTTTTCTTTTCCATGATAATGACTCCTTAATTTCACTAATTATGGATAAAATAAGGATAGACCCTTTTGCCTATCCTTTACTATTGTTCATATGGACGTTAAAACCTTTGCTTTTATTAACGTTCCATTTTTGTATGCTTCTTTTTCATAGAAATTATGACAGTTGATGAGAATATAATCACTAATACAGCTAATCCTAAATAATTTTCCACACCTGTTTTTGGTGTTTCATCTTTTTCCTCAACTTCTGGTTCGGTTTCTGGTACAATTGCCTCTACTGTAGAAATTTTTGCATAAATCGTTGTATCTGCATTTAATGGATCGTTGAAATTAAATTCTGTTGTATAGTCAGCACTTGTATAGAAGCCATCAATTTGTTCATTATCTTCTAATACAATATGTGATTTTACTAAATCAGCAGTAATTTTGGTTCCTTCATTTGCTGTGAATTT
Source organism: uncultured Clostridia bacterium (assembly GCA_944387445.1). GTDB lineage: Bacteria > Bacillota > Clostridia > TANB77 > CAG-508 > CAG-269. Next base: position 27,033 of record CALXEX010000011.1, read on the forward strand.
GATTTCTTGTTCATTTACCATAACCGTTACAATAACCTTTTTATCGCCTGCAGTTCCTGTTACCTTATCTGGTACAGCTGTTTCAGCAATAACATTATTATATTGATCTGTTAATACAACTTTGTCATCTGTTAAAACGATTTTATTTGTTGTATCTGGTGTATTCGTAATTGTAAATTCTGTTAAACTATCATTTTCAGCAACTCTGACAACATTTTCTGTTGAATCTGATGTTAAAGTACCATTCATGGTTAATGTTGGATTATTCGTTGCAGATGCTCCTTTTGCAATTTCAATACCATTATTAGCTCCTGTTCCGTTATATCCTAGGTGTAAATCTATAACTTCAACATTACCACCATTGGCAAGAACACCACCATATTTAAATCCTGTTATAGAAACATTATTTAATATGACAGTTGCTCCATCATAAGATTGTACACCATATTTAGGACCATTTTGTAAATTAATATTTTTTAACGTTAATTTACCAGCTGATAATTGGGCTGTAAACATCGTTTGGTTTCCTGATGTTGATGTCCAATCACTAGAACCTGTAATGGTATACCCATTACCGTCAATTGTAACTTGTTTTTGTATAACAATTGGAGCTTTTACTGTTATATTATTTTGCAATGTAATCGTTTCTCCATCGCCAACACTAGAAATAGCACTAAGTAAAGAACTTTCATCTGTAACAGGTGTTACGGCCTTACTAAAATTTGGTACCAAAAAACTAATAGCAAAAATTGCTATAAAAAATATAATGAATTTTATTGTTTTATTCATTTTTTCACCTCCACTAAATGTATTTTTACCATTTTTCTTTGAATTATTTACAAATTTTCTAATTAAATTTTTCCATATAGACAAAAAAATAAGGTAAGAAAACATTTTTCTGTTTCTTACCTTTATGTTAAGCATTTTATATATTTTTTATTCAATTGGAATATATTTCTTTTCTTGTAATTCTTTTTTGTCATCTTTTTTAGGGACTTCAATAGTCAATGTTCCGTTTTTGAATTTTGCTTTAATTTCATCTTCACTTACATTTTCTCCTATGTAGAAGCTTCTTGAACATTCTCCTACATATCTTTCTTTACGTACATATTTTCCTTTTTCTTTTTCGTCATCTACTTCTTTATTAACGCTTGCATGTACTGTTAAATAGCCATCTGATATTTCCATTTTGATATCTTCTTTTTCATATCCAGGTAAATCAATATCAATTATATATTTATCTTTTTTCTCCTTTATATCTGTTTTCATTACCTTACTTTCTGATCCCTCAAAAAATGGATCTCTAAACATTTCATCAAATAAATCAAAATGATTTCTTCTTGGTATCATCATCATAATAATCAACTCCTTCATTAATTATATATTTATGTGTTGACACCTTTTTTCGGTAGCACATATTTAGATTAAAAGTACTTTTATCTTTTTTCATTTATTATTATATACCTATTTTTAGCAATGTCAATAGTAGAGTGCTAAAATTCACAAAAGTTTCACATTTCTTTTGAAACTGGCTTATTTCTTGTCTTTTCTCTTCTTTTTGTTTAGAATTTTTTTACTTTTATCTTATTCTATTTATGATTATTTGCAATTTTTTAAATTTTTATTCGAAATTTTTTCTATTGTTTACTATTCAGTCTAAAATATATTTTATACTGAACAATATTATAAAAATCTATACTTTTATATTTTAGGAACAAAAAAATTTTTTATATTAACATTTTCAATTTCTAATAATTTTATCTTTTTATCAATTCCTCCTGCATAGCCAGTTAAACTTCCATTTTTTCCAACCACTCTATGACAAGGAATGATAATTGAAATCGGATTATGCCCGACTGCATTTCCTACTGCTTGTGCAGACATAGATGGCTTTTTTAATTTTTCTGCTACTTTTTTTGCTAAATCTCCATAGGTTATGGTTTCTCCATATGGTATCTCACATAAAAATTCCCATACACATTGTCTAAACGCATTTCCTTCTGGCATTAATGATAATTCAGATATTTCTGGTTTTTCTTGTTTAAAATAGCGATCTAACCATTTTTTTGTTTTATTAAATATTGATAAATCATTTTTTAAAATACCTTCTTTTTCTATTTTATCTAAATAATATTTTTGTCCTTCAATACATAATCCAATGATATTTTCTCCATCACTTGCTATAAATAATTTTCCTACTGGTGAATCATAATACGTTTTATATACCATAATAAATTCCTTTCATTGTTATCCTATAATTTACCCTACTAATATTTTTAAGTTTATTTCTATTAAAATTTATAAAGTTTAATTATCAAAATTTAGTTATTTTATATAAAATAATTTAAATGAAGTCAAGAGCGTTCTGCACATAATTATAAATTATAAGTTCATGATTATCTCATATCTTATTTAAAGAAATTTAAAGAAAAAAAGACAAGAACTTTTCATTCTTGCCTTTACATATATTAATAATTTTCAGCTTTAATTTCAAAGAAAGCTTTTGGATGGCTACATACTGGACAAATTTCTGGAGCTGATTTTCCAATAACGATATGCCCACAATTTCTACATTTCCAAATTCTATCTCCATCACGGCTAAATACTAATCCACCTTCAACATTTTCGATTAATTTTTTGTATCTAGCTTCATGTTCTTTTTCAATTTTTCCTACTTCTTCAAATAAGTATGCAATATGGTTAAATCCTTCTTCTTTAGCTTCTTTAGCCATTCTGTCATACATATCTGTCCATTCATAATTTTCCCCTTCAGCTGCTGCTTTTAAGTTTTCTACTGTAGATTTAATATCTCCACCTTGTAATAATTTGAACCACATTTTTGCATGTTCTTTTTCGTTTTGAGCTGTTTCTTCAAATATAGCTGCAATTTGTTCAAATCCTTCTTTTCTAGCTTTATTTGCAAAATATGTATATTTATTTCTAGCTTGTGATTCTCCTGCAAAAGCCTCCATTAAATTTTTCTCTGTTTTTGTTCCTGCTAAATTAATTTCTTCCATTCTAATTCCTCCCTATTTTTTATTATTTGATTTACAATCTTCACATATTCCATAAATTGTAATACTATTTATATCCATATTGTTTCCTATTTGTTTTAATAATTCTTTTGAAATTTCGTCTTTATTAAAATCATAATAGAAATCAAATATGTTCCCACATTTCTCACAAATTGCATGAGAATGTTCTTTGTATAAATAGTCATATCTGTCTGGTCCTACTGTCATATTTAATTTTTTGATTTCTCCTAATTCTACTAAGATGTTAATGTTCCTATATACTGTACTTTTACTTATCTGAGGCTTTTTTTCTAACACTAAATGATAAATTTCCTCAGCTGTTGGATGTACTAGGTTTTCCTTCATAACATCTAGTATGGCTTCTCTTTGTTTGGAATAGTTGTTCATAAATCTCTCCTTAAAATTAGGAATTATTCCTAATTTCGGTTTCATCATATATCTTTTTTTTGTATTTGTCAAGAAGATTTTGTGAAGATTTTATGAATATGAAAAGAAAGATAAAATGCATACTACAAATTCCTATTAATCTTGTCAAAATTCGACATCTTATGATATAATAGTTTTCATAAATATATAATAGGAGCTGATCTTATATGGATTTATTAAAAGAAAAAATTAAAAATGATGGTATTGTTATCAATGAAAATGTTTTAAAAGTTGATAATTTTTTAAATCATCAAGTAGATACAAAATTAATGGATTTAATCGGAAAGGAATTTGCCGACTACTTCAAATCAAAAAACATTACAAAAGTCGTTACCATTGAATCATCTGGAATTGCACCTGCTTATGCAACTGCACTAAAATTAGATGTTCCTTTGGTTATCTTTAAAAAACAATCTTCTGCTATTTTAGATACAGAAACAACTATTCAAACGCCAGTACATTCTTTTACTAAAAATACCGATTACATTTTAATGGCTTCAAAAAAATATTTATCTGAAAATGATAATATTTTAATTATTGATGACTTCCTTGCAAATGGACAAGCAGCAATGGGTGCTTACCGAATTTTAAAAGAAGCTGGTTCTTCTGTTGCAGGTATTGGAATTGTTATCGAAAAGTCTTTCCAAGATGGAAGGAAAAAATTAGAAGATTTAGGTTTAGATATTTACTCTTTAGCAAGAATTTCTAAGATTTCTTCTACTAGTATCGAATTCTTAAACTAAATGTCCCATTGGGAACGTTTCTGTTTGGGACATTTTTAAGAGATTTTGGGGACGGACTCATTTTTCCCTTTTAATAGGAACTAAGAAGAAAAAATATAGAATATAAATCAATGAAACGATTTTGCGTATCTAAATTTGAATTTAAAAATTTAGCTTATACAAAATTGTGTAATGATTTTATATTCTATATTTTTCTATTTTTTCTAATATTTAAAAAGGGAAAAATGAGTCCGTCCCCAAATTCCCTTATTGTTCCAAAACTTTTTTCAATTCTTCATTTCTCTTGGTTTTATGCGTTGTTGTTTTGATTAATGGTTCATCTGTTAAAACCATATGCATAATATATTTATATTTTGGTAAGGTTTTATTGACTTCTTTTATTTTATTCCAAATAATTTTATATAAATCTTCTTTTGAAATATCTCCATATTTTTCTTTTACAATTTCTTTGTTATATACAACTTCTACTGCCACCTTTATCTTGCTTTTATCTACTTTGTCTGGCATTCCATATACAAAGGATTCTTCTATTTCTTCATTTCGATTAATTAAAGTTTCTAATTCTTCTGGAAATACTTTTTTGCCATTTTTTAAAACAATCATATCTTTTTTTCTACCTGTAATAAATAAAAAACCATCTTTATCTATATATCCTAAATCTCCTGTATGGAACCATCCATCCTTTAATACTTCTTTTGTTGCTTTTTCATTTTCATAATATCCCAACATCACATTTGGACCTTTTACGGTAATTTCTCCTATTCCTTTTTCATCTTTATCTACAATCTTTACTTCTGTATGTTTCATAGGAATTCCTACTGATCCATATTTTGCATATTGATCATTTTCAGCCGCAATAACTGGTGATGTTTCTGTTAATCCATATCCTTGTACCATATGGATTCCAAACTCATTGAATTTTCTCTCTGTTCTACTATCAAATGGTGCACCTCCTGCAACAACAAATCGCATTTTACCACCTAGTCCATCAATAATTTGTTTAAATAATTTTCTTCTGATATCAATATGGAATTTTAATAAGAAATTACTAATTTTTACTGCCACTTTGATTAATTTTGTTTTTCCTTGTTTCTCGATTTCTTTTTCAATATTGGCATACATTTTATCTACTAATAAAGGAACACCTACAAATACAGACACTTGATATTCCAATAAATTTTGTTTAATATATCGTAAGCCATCTGGAAATACAGTTTTTACGCCACATGCTAACATAACTACCATAGCAGTTGAACCGAATATATGATGATATGGTAAAAAAGCAATATTCGCATCTGTTGGTAAAAAGGTTTCTACAATTTGCATATCATAGACATTTGTTGCAATTCCATATTGTGATAACATAACCGCTTTTGATTTAGATGTTGTTCCAGATGTAAATAATAAGATGCTCATTCCTTTTGAATCAACTTCATGATTGATAAAGTTTTGATTTCCTGTTTTTAAAATTTCTTTTCCATTTTTAAGTAATTGCTCAACATCTTCAAAACCATCTATGTTACTCATGCAAATATATTCACAGATATTTGTTTTTTGATTTTCTCTAATCACTTGTATTTTATCTGTTAGTTTTTCATCAAAAATAATACCATCTACTTTACTTCTCATGAGTGATTCTTCTAATTCGTTAATTTGTAAGTCTTTATCTAATGGAACAGAAACAATGCCACCTAATAAACAAGCTAAATGTGAAATTGTCCAATGATATTGATTTTTTCCAATAATCGCAATTCTTTTTCCTTTTAAACCTTTTTCATATAATGCTGTTCCTAGTGCATTTATATCTTCTAATAATTGTGTATATGTAATATTTTTATATTCTACTTTATTTTCTTCTTTTTTATTTTTTATAGTAAAAGCTATATTTTCTGGATATAACTTTACAGAATTATATATAATTTCTTTTATGTTCTCAAATTTTGGAACTTCTCTTAATTGATTTTTCATATTCAAAACTCTCCTATCTGGTTTTCTAAACCAGATTAGCACATAGATATAACTTTGTCAATATTGACTATCTGTTTTAAGCATGATAATATATATGTATATATATTATTTTAGGGATTTTTTGAGGATTGTGAAAATTTTATGAAATATTGTAAATGTTTTATTTTATAAAAATTTTTTGATTTTCTTATCCCTTCATTTCTTATAAAATTTAGAATAAAGGATTGAAAAAAATATGAGTAAAGAAAACATAAAATTGCATATTCCAAGATGGAAAGAACTACCTAATGTTGATTTATATTTAGACCAAGTTGTAACTTTAGTAAATGAAACATTATCTTCTTTCTTATCTAATGCAAGTTCTGAAGAAGATGCACTTATCTTAACAAAAAATATGATTAATAATTATGTTAAAAATAAAATTATAGAGCCACCTATAAAGAAAAAATATAACAAAAATCATTTAGCTAAATTTTTTGTGATTTGTGTTTTAAAAGAAGTGTATAAAATAAATGATATAAAAATATTGATTAGATTAGCTTTAGAAAGTTCACCAATTGAAATTGCATATGATAATTTTTGTAAATTATTTGAAAAAGCATTAGATTGTGTGTTTAATAAAACAGATTTCATCGATAATTATTCAACAAATGACCGTAAATATTTATTAAAATCTGTTTTACTTTCTTGCGCTTATGCGATTTATACAAAAAAAGAAATAAGTGAAAATTAATTCATTTATTTCTTTTTCTTATTTTCTCCTCTCTTCGTTTTTATTGACTTTAATAGGGTTTATTGCTATAATTTTAAAAAACTACATCAAAGGAGGATGCATTTATGAGTAAGCAGACAAAAGCCGAAGAAAATCGGCAAATCCACGAAAAATTTGTAAAACACCTGGGAGATTCCGCAAGCTGCACCCAGTGTGGCAATACTTGTGGATGTTTCCGGCTAAAGCAAGCTCTGTCCAACTTGGGCGAGCAGGTCTTTCTAGAAAAGGCTATTGCCGGAAAACTTCCGCCAGGAATTCAGGAACTTTACAACAGAAAATTCTCAACTATGGCTGAGAAAATGTAACCCGTAAATGTTTTCACACTGGCTCTCCGTTCCATCTTTTTGGTTCGGAGAGCTTTTACCTTTTTAGTTATTTTATTAAAAAATACTCTACTCTTATTATTTTAAAACCAATGCACGTTTTGGGCAAAAATCTGAACATTTCCCACAACTAATACATTTTGTATAATCAATTGTAGGTGCTTGGAAATCTTCTTGACTTAATGCACCAACTGGACATACCCTTACTGCAGGGCATTTATGATTTTGTGGACAATTCTCTACAATAATATTTAACTTTTTGCTCTCCATACTTTAATTCCTCCTAGCTTCATTTTATTCTTCTACATATAAATTATTACTGCTAACTCCATATTGAATAATATCCATTGCCTTTATAATTTAATTTTTCTATCATATCCCCTTTACGAAATACTTTTATTGTTTCCAGACCATTACATATTCTTTTTCATTTGTTTCTTTATCTATTTCTTCTTTTACGATTTTAAATCCTTCTCTTTCATAAAACGCTATTGCTCTTTCATTTTTCGCATATACACTTAATATTAGCTCTGGATATTTTGATTTACAATACTCTATTAATTTACTTCCTATTCCCATAGATTGTTTTTCTTTTTTAACAAATATTCCCGCAATATATGTACGAGATAATCCTATAAATCCACATACTTCTTCTTTTTCCTTATAAACATAAATTTCTGCCTTTAAAATCTCCTTTTTCACCTCTTCAAAATGATTATCCCAATATGCTTCAGGAATATAATAATGTGTGCTTTTATTTTCTTTTATCCAAATATTCATAATTTGATTTATATCTTTTTTATTAAGTTTTTCAATCATCCAAATCTCCTCTATTACCCTAACTTATCTCCATTACCTGCCTTTTTATCTGGTGTAATTAATATAACACCATCTTTACTATATGTTCCTAGGACTAAAACTTCTGATAAAAAATCTGCAATTTGTTTTTGTGGAAAGTTAACGACTGCTAGTATTTGTTTTCCGATTAATTCTTCTGGAGTATATAGATTGGTGATTTGTGCCGACGATTTCTTAATTCCAATTTCTTCTCCAAAATCAATTTCTAATTTATAAGCTGGTTTTTTCGCTCTTTTAAATTCTTCTGCTTTTAGAATTGTTCCTACACGAATATCTAATTTCATAAAATCTTCAAAAGTTGCCATTTACTTATTCTCCTTATATACATTTTTTTATACCTAGCTAAATATGTACCATTAGATATAAATTTTTCATTTCTTTTTACCATCATTTCTTTTAATCTTTTAAGTAGTTTTTTCTTTCAAAAGTATACGTTGGAACTAATTCTCTTTTATGTTTTGATGCATTGTATCTTTTTAAGATTTCTTTTTTTGCATTTTCTTCTGTATTTCCTGTTTCTATCATTTCTGCAATTTGACTATACTTGATTCCCATTTTTTCTTCATCTGTCATGCCACCTAGACCGTCATTTGGTGCCTTTTCTAATATTTTTTCTGGAACGCCTAAATATTTTCCAATAGCTAGCACTTCATCAACTGTAAAGTTCCCTATTGGATTAAAGTCTGCACTATTATCTCCCCATTTTGTTGTATATCCTACCATTGCTTCACAAAGATTTCCTGTTCCGATTACTAAGTATCCTAAACTTTGTGCAACACCATATAATGTTGTCATTCTTAATCTTGGTTTTATATTAATGGTTGCTTCTTTTGATAATTCTTCTCCCATTGCAGATTGTATTTCTTTTTCCATTTCATTATATGTATTGGTTAAATCTACTTTCAAAAATCTTACACCAAAGGTATCTGCTACTAATTTTGCATCGTCAAAATCATGAGATATAGAGTGACATGGCATAGATACAGCAACTACATTTTCTTTTCCTATTGCTTTTACTGACATAGCAAGTACAGTTGCTGAATCTTTTCCTCCACTGCATCCAACAACAATCCCTTTTGCTCCAACTTGTTTTACATATTCTTTAATCCAAGTAATGGCACCTTCTGTTTCTTTCATTAATTCTTCTTTTTCTAACATTTTCAAATTCTCCTTTCTATCTTTTTTGTAATTTATTTTAAAATGTCCAAAAGAAAACGTCCCTAATTGCCTAAAAAATGTCCCAAACAGAAACGTCCTCAAGAAGACATTTTATTGATATAATTGATGTTCTTTTATATATGTGATTACTTCATCAGGTGTTAAATATCGTATGCTTTTTCCATTTTTTATTTTTTCTCTTACAAATGTTGAACTTAAGTTACTTTTTATTGTATCTTTTGCTTTGATAAAAGCTTGTCTATGTTTTTTTAACAATTCGTTATTTTGAATGATTTTCTCCATACAATCATTATCTCTTTCTAAAATATACAGTTTGAATTTGGTTGTAAGTTCTTCTACTTTTTTCCATGTGTCTAATGTTTTTAAGTTATCACTTCCTGTTAAAAAAGCAACTTCATAATCTGGATATTCTTCTTGTATTTTGTGTAATGTTTCAACTGTATATAATTGTCTTTCACTATCTATTTCAATTCTAGATACTTCAAATTTTTCATTTTTATCACAAACTGTTTTTAACATCTGATAACGATGTTCATTTTCAATTAAATCCACCTTTTCATATTGACTATTCACTGGAACAAATATAATTTTTTCTATTTCTGGATATTCTGCTATCATTTGTTCTGCAAGTGAAAAGTGTGAATTTAGTGGTGGATTAAAACAACCACCAAATACAATGATTTCTTTTTTATTCTCCTCTTTCATATATACTCTCCATTATCTAAATTGTATGTTTTATCAATTGTTTTTTATCCTCACTATTCTATTTATCGAATAATTTCTGTTGATAATAACTCTCTTGTATTATAGTCATAGTAATAAATGGTTAGTTTCCAATCTGAATTTCCGTTTATTCCTTGTTTTAATAATGAATGTAAGCATGTCCTTAATCGCACCTCTTTAATTCCCATTTTGTCTTTAACACTATCTTCATAATAGATGGATACTTCTTTATATTCATTATCCCATTCCATTGTATAATTTTCATTTAAATGTTTTAAAGTATCTATGTTTTTATACATTTGAATTTCTAAATATTTTTCTATATCTTCTTTTGCTTCTTTTATAAATTCTACTGAAACCTCACCATTTTCATCTTGTACAAAAGAATATATTTTTATTTTTTCAGTATCCTCATCTGCCAAAGACTCATCACCATATTCTATGTTGCTTCCATCTGCTAAGTCTAATGCAATCGGATATTTGTCTGTTTCTTTGGTAGGTTCTTGTATTTTGTCTGCTATTAAATATTCATCTATCCCGTCTCTTACATATTCTAATGTATTGCTTATATTTTCTCCATTCAAAGCTGTAAAGCTAAATAAAATTTTTCCCTTATGGGTATTCCAAAAACTTATATTAGTATCATATAAAAAGGTTCCATCTTCTACTAATGTCACTCTATATAGTCCTGTGTTTAAAAGAAAATTAGATATTTCTTCATCTGTTAGTTCTGTTCCATCTGCATGTTTTAGATATATTTTTATTTTCTCATAATCTTGACTACTTATATCATTCATTAATGTTGTTGTTATATCGACTATCTTTGCTTTTGTTCTGTTTACTGTATCAATTTTATATACCATATAAAAAATTAGTACCAAAACGATAATTATACTTAATATTTTTTTCATTTTTTTCATAACCATTCCCCTTTTATATATATTTTTTATATAATCATAATATTGCTATCCATAAACGTATTCGCTTTTGTTGTTCCTTTTCCATTTTTTAAATTGGGATTTCCACTTCTTTTATTTCATCAAAATTTATCATACTGTTTCTCTCCCATTATCTTTTCATTTCATATTCTTATACAATATATCATAAAATAAAAAAATATTCTATATATTTATAAGATATAGAATATTTTTCTTACTGTTCAACCTTATCTGTACAATTGAAAAGTATTTATAAGCTTGGACAATAATTTTTTTATTTAATCTATTAATTATTTTAAGTTTTCTTTAAAAAATTCTTCTATTTTATCAAAAGGAATGATATCTACTTTATCATATAAGTCTGTATGAACAGCATTTGGAATAATCATTAATTCTTTATTATCTGTATATTTACTATTTTCAGTCATATTTTTGAAAGCATCTTTACTAAAATAACAAGAATGTGCTTTTTCTCCATGTATCATTAAAACAGCATTTCGAATTTCATGACTATATTGTAATATTGGCATATTGATAAAAGATAATGAAGATGTCATATTCCATCCATCATTTGAATTTAATGATCTTTTATGATATCCACGTTCTGTTTTATAATAATCATAATAATCTTTTACATAGAATGGTGCATCTTCTGGAAGTGGATCTACCACACCACCTGCTCTTTTATAAGTTCCATTTTTGTAATCTTCTATTCTTTGGGCATTTAAATTTTTCTTTAATTCATAACGTACATTTTCATCCACACTATCAAAATATCCATTTGCATTGACACGACTCATGTCATACATGGTTGATGTAACAGTTGCTTTGATTCTTGTATCCATTGCAGTTGCATTTAAAGCCATTCCACCCCAACCACAAATTCCTATAATTCCAATTCTTTCTGGATCAACATTTTCTTGTACAGATAAAAAGTCTACTGCTGATGAGAAATCTTCTGTATTGATATCTGGAGATGCCACATAACGAGGTGTTCCTCCACTTTCTCCTGTAAATGATGGGTCAAATGCAATTGTTAAAAATCCTCTTTCTGCCATTGTTTGTGCATACAATCCTGACGCCTGCTCTTTGACTGCTCCAAAAGGTCCACATACAGCAATTGCTGGCAATTTTCCTTGTGTATCTTTTGGCTCATATACATCTGCTACTAATGTGATTCCATAACGATTATGAAATGTTACCTTTCTATGATTTACTTTTTCACTTTTTGGGAATGTTTTATCCCATTCTTGCGTTAAATTTAATGTTTCTTCCATAATATTTTCCTTCCTTTCTTTTTTATAGTTTATTGTTTAGAATTTACTCTAAATTATTTAATCAACTAGTTCAAATGTCATGGTGACATCTCCTCTACCTAATTCAGAAATAAATCCTTCTACATTATCTACTTCTCCTAAATCCGTATAACTATATGATGTGTTAAAACTATCATAAAATACAACTAAACAATTATTTCCATATAATTTTATATCTCCTGCATTGATTCTTCTTGGGTTACTACTATTAGTTACTAGACTTGAATCCAAATAATGATATTTTTCATTTGCATTTAAATCACTCATATGTAGTGTCATTGGAAATATTGAAATGAGCTCTTTTACTGTTTCATTGTTATTTAAAGTTGCACTAAATGTTTTATTATTTACAATTAGATTTATCTTAATATCTTCACTTTGATTATCCATATTTTCACTTCCTTCCTCTATTGTTTCTTCAGAATTCGCTATACTATTTTCTGTATTAATTTCTTCTATATTTTCTGAGTTTTCTGAAGTTTGGTTATCATTTGCAACTATATTATCTGTATTGCTTATGTTTATATTGTTTTGTGTACATCCTATTACTATTGCTAATAATAGGATAATCACAATAAATATAACAATTACTTTCTTCTTTTTCATTTTTTGTTCTCCTTTCATATAAATATGTCTAAAAATTCTCTTTTCTTAAATCCATAATCAGATAATCTAATATATCTATTTCCTTTTGCTGTTTATGTATATTGTTTAATAATGTATTTCTATATTTTCTAAGTAACATATAGATTTGATCAAATTGTTTTTGCTCTAACAAACTAAAAAATTTATCTATTAATTTTTGATTACAGCCTACATCTTGCAAGTTTTGAATCAAAGCTTCTTTTTTATTTTGATTTCCAGCCATCATATTCATATCCTTTCTTATCATTCAGATTCTTACATTCATGTAATAATTGTAAATAAAATTACACATATGACAAGACATTTTTCTTATTTCATATTAATTATACTTGATTATTTTTAAAATAGCCAATACTTATTTTGAATAGTTTATCATAGTTGACAGGAATGATAAAACAAATTATAATTATTACAAATTTTAGGAACAATTTTTAAAATTCATACAGGAGGAATTTACTATGGAATTAAGAGTTTTACGATATTTCTTAGAAGTTGCAAGAGAAGAAAATATTACAGCAGCTGCTGAAACTTTACATATAACACAGCCTACACTTTCTAAACAGTTGATGGATTTAGAAGATGAAATTGGAAAAAAATTATTTATCAGAGGCAAACGAAGAATCACTTTAACAGAAGATGGTATTCTTCTTCGTAAAAGAGCTAGTGAAATTATTGAATTAGTAAAAAAAACAGAATCTGAATTAAAGAAGTCTGATGAAATTATCGTTGGAGATGTCTATATTGGTGCTGCTGAAACAGATGCTATGAAAGATATTGCTAAAATATGTACAAATTTGCAAAAAAAATATCCTCATATCCATTATCATTTATTTAGTGGAAATAGTGAAGATGTTATAGAGAAATTAGATAAAGGACTTATCGATTTTGGTATCCTTTTTGAACCTTCTGATATAAAAAAATACAATTATATTAAGTTGCCTGCCTATAATACTTGGGGACTTTTAATGAGAAAAGATAGTCCGTTAGCAACACTTACTAATATAACACCTAACACACTTTTAAATGTTCCTTTAATTTGTTCTAAACAAGCTCTTGATAATAATGAGCTTGCTGGTTGGTTTGGTCACAACATAGAAAAATTAAATATTGTTGCAACATATAATTTGATTTATAATGCTTCTTTTTTTGTTGAAGAAGGATTTGGAAGTGCTTTAACTCTTGATAAATTAGTTAGTATGACAGAAGATAATAACTTATGCTTTAAACCTCTTACCCCTAATTTGAAAACAAACTTGGTTATGGTTTGGAAAAAATATCAGGTATTTTCTAAGGCTTCTGAAACATTTTTAAATGAATTGCAAAAAAAATTACAAAATAAACAGCATATATAAACATATAAAAGTTATTAAATGAAGTGAACTCTCCTTATTAAACTTTTTGTCCAATAAATTGGATTCACTTCATTTAATAACTTTTATATCATTTTACTTAATCTTATATATACTTGATTGGTTAATACACAATCATTTAATGCTCTATGTTCATTTCTTTTCGTTAAATGAAAATAGGTAATTAAATCATCTAATTTGTGATGTCTTAAATTTGGAAGCACTTTTCTTGAAATTCTTAAAGTATCTACATAGTCATTTGATAAATAAGTATCTATATGTTCTTCCATATTATCATAAAGAAAATTAATATCAAAATTAACATTATGCCCAACAATGATGTCATTTCCTAAAAATGTTTTAAAGTTTTGTAAAACCTCTTCTAATTCTTTTCCTTCTTTCAACATCATTTCATTCGTAATTCCTGTTAAGTTTGTTGTAAAATATCCAAGTTTCTCATTCGTTCTAATAAGTTCAGAAAAATTGTCTACCTCTTCTTTATTTCTAACTTTAATGGCACTAATTTCAAGAATCTCACCATGAAAAGAATCTAAACTGGTTGTTTCTATGTCTACTACTGTATAATCTCCTACATCTTCAACTAAACTATGTCCTTTATATATTCTACGATTTTTATTTAGATTTCTCATAACTCATTTTATTCCTTTCTTAAGATACAAATTAGGTCGACAAAAATTAAAATGTCAACCTATCATTTCTGATCTAGTATCCATTTAATCCCTTTTGCCATTCTTAAATCTGGCTCAGAAAAATGATTTCCCTCATTTTCTTCATATATGGTTTTTATTCCTTGAGAATGATATATGTTTTCTATTTCTTTTGTATTTTCTTCTACTGTTGCTAATACTTGATTTCTAACTTTACTTTCTTTATTTCCTAGTGAAAAATACATACTTTGAATTTTAGATTTCATTTCATTTTCCTTGATATACTCTACAAAATTTGGGAACCAAAAAGAACCTGAGGCAGATGCAACTTTCTTAAATATGTCTGTTTTGTATGTAGCATATACAGCAAATAATCCACCTAATGAATAGCCAGCAATAGCATAATAGGCTATTGTTTTTTGTAAATCCTTTTTTATGTAATTTTCTACCTTAGGTATAATTTCCTTGGTTAATTCCTCTATATATTCATCTGCTTTTCCTAAGCAATCTTCATCATGCTTATTTAGTTTTGGAGCAAACCAGGGTGTCATCTCATCATTCCAATCTAAATGAGAGATGGAAATTAGTATAAAATCAGGACAATGCAATTTTTCACACTTTTCAAAAACAGCTCTTCCTTCTTCCTCATTATATGCATGTAATATGACAACTGGTAATTCCTTTATATCTGTTTTCGGATATTGTATACTTACCTGTTTATGGTTGATGTTTAATTCTTTTATCATTTCTTATTTAACTCCTTACTCAATTTACTTGTAACACTTCTCGGTCCTCTAATAGCATTTACACCATACTTTTTTAATGTTTCAAATGAGAATTCTTCTTTATCATATCGTTTTAATAATTTTAGTTTCATAATTTGTGTGATAGATAAATTTTCATCTTGATATGTATATGGTATATCTGTTTCTACAGCTATACATTTGAATAAAATAGCAGAATATGGCTGTGCTACATATAAATATACTGTATCTCCTTTTTGTATATGATTCGATTGTTTCCATGTAATAGTATCTGTATCATCAAAAGCATGGACAACATCATAATATTTGGGGTTTGCTGGAACAATCCATTCTCCTTTTACATTTGATGCTCCATAACTGATATCTACTAATTTCATAATTTTCTCGTCTGACAAGGTATCATCTAATATAATACTTACCCAACTTTTTTTACTTAAATGATAAGCTGGATAAATCCCCTTTTGCTCTAGATATTTGGGTACCTCATCATCCAATTTTACATTTAATACTTCTACTTCTCCTTTTTCTTTAGAAATAATCTTACTCTTATCAATATTCATAATAATACCAAACCATTTCTGACTCCTTGCATTTCTAAAAACACCATCGTTTGGAAACTTTTTCCATAAAAATTCAGGTTCTACCTGATATATTTCTTTTATCAACTTTGTTATTCGGTTTGATTGCTCATAAATAAAATAATCTTTTTCAAAGCAATTATTGGCTATGTCTTTCAAAATCTTTATATATTCTTCTTTTATAGTATTTACAAATTCTCCCATAGAATCTTCTACACGAAAATTGGTATATTCTTCTTCTATATCTAAATCATATACCTTTCCTTGCACATTGCCATTTAAATCTATGTAAATATCTGCTCTAAATGTGTCTTTCATAAATTTTTTGCTATAATAATATCCCTCTTTTTCTTTTATAAATCCATAAGAAATTAATTTTTCTTTATTTAATTTCATCCTTCTAAAGATTTTTTCTTCTATATTCAATGCTAACACTTCCTTGAAAATTATGATTTATAACATTATATTAGCACCAATAGGAGCAAATCTCAATGAACTGAACCCAAAAAGTATCTAACTTTTTGGGTTTAGTTCACAATAGAGTTACTCTTATTTAATGTATCATCTATATTAAGTGCTATTGCTCTATTTTTCTCTTTTTCAAATATAATCTCAATCATAAAAATCTCCTTTCCCCTTTCTTACATATTAAATTTCCATTCCTTTTTCTATACTTGGGCTAACTATTTGCATCTGTTGCTGTTTTAATCTTTCTATTAATTTGTCAAAATAGCTTTCTACATCTATTACCGTAGTTTCATTATGGATTGGCATTCTTAAAAATGCAACCTTTTTAGGATATCTATCACTATTATATTTTAGAACAAAAGCATGGTCCTCAAATTTCTTATCTAAATTACTTTTTATCTCTTCATTTTGTCTTTTATTCAAAATGTCCATAAATGTTTTTCCCTCTACAAACCATACAATTTTTTCTCCTATATTCTCTCCTTCATCATTTTTGGTTTCTTCTAAAGAAAATAGCACCTCTTTATTCTCATCTGATAAATTAGCAAAATTAATCATAATCCAAGCATATCCCCTACCTGCACTCTCATAAGTAGGAGCATCTAGAAACATTTCTTTACCTTTTACATCTTCTTTTTCTAATGCTTTTTCTCCTTCTTTTAATAAATTATTTTTATTCGCACTACTCATGACTGTTTCAATGCCTTTCCTTTTCAATTCTTTGCATGCTTTTCTTAATGGTTCTTCTACAATTTGATCTATCATTTCACTAGCACTACTCTCTTTAATTAAATTTATACCAAACCCTTTGATAGGTTCTATTTCACTAATTTTTCTATTGGGTCTTTTTACAATTTTAATTGTTTCCATGAATTCATTTTCCATATTTACCTCCGTAAATTATAGCTATCATCAGAATGTTATCATAAATTATGATGATTATCAACTCATTAATATAACAACATATGAATAACTTGTAATATGATTACCCTATAAAATTAACTTATGTATGAAAAAAGCTACTAGGAGTAGTAGCTCTTTATTGAAAAATATGCTTTTTATTATTCTATATCCATTTCTGCTTTTACATCATCTGGTAATTCTTCTTGCTGTACTTCTCTCCAATTAACAACACCTCTTATTTGCATCACATCTAATTCTAAATATGCTCCTTCTCTTAATTCTCTACTTGTTTTAAATTGAACTTCTTTTTCTTTTCCATTTTTGTTATATGCAGTTAATGTATATTGATATCTCATATCCTCATTAGCAGACAGTTCTTCGATTTTTGTGTTATCTATTTTTGTATAATATACTGTTTTATGGACAAATAAAAGGTAATATGTGCCTATCATTAAACCTATAACAATGATTACTGCGATAATCATTGGGATTTTTTCTTTGAAATCTTCCATTTTTCCTCACACTCTCCTTCCTTTTCTGATTGAAAAAGAATTGTCGTTTTTCACTCCTCTTCTTTGATAATGTTCTTACTTCCTATATATGTCGCTAAAAAATACAATCCATATATCACACCAATAATTAGCGCTGTTACAATAACAGAAGGTAATAATTCTTCTGGTGATGCTAAAGTAGCAAGCATTGATAATACAAATTTAATTCCAAATATAGAATGTATAATAGCTAAGGCTAGTGGTAACATGAAAAATATGAATATTTGCCTAAATAAAGCTTGATTTATCATCTTTTCATCACAACCAATTTTTCTTAATATCATATATCTTTGTTTATTATCTGAACTTTCTGTTAATTGTTTTAATGCTAAAATAGCAGAACTTGCAATTAAGAAAATAACACCTAAGTAAATTGCAATAAAGATGATAATGGTTGCTAATCCTTTACTTGCCTCTATTAGGCTAATCTTTGTCATGCCTTCCAATTCTATGTCTTTTTCATTTAAATTCTTTTCCAATGTACTACCATTTTCTCCTGTAAGTACTTTCTCCATTTCTTCTTTTTCTTCATCTGTTTCGGCATTATAATTTGCTGCTAAAAATTGTTCTTCTTTCCATTCTTCTTTTAATTCAAAACTATCTGGAACTAATATAATTCCTGTGTTTACATGACTTGCAGACATTTCTATAAATCCACTTTTACACTCATCATATTTAGCATGTAAGGTTTTTCCATCAATTTTTATGGTTTTATTTTCTTTTAATGCTTGATTTCTTAATTCTGTCATGTTATCAAAATCACAAAGTACAATATATTCATCATCATTTAAGCTATATTGTTCTTCCCCATATAATTTTGCAATTTTATTATAATCAGATACTTTTATAACTTCTTCTGGTGTATCATACATAAGCATTGAAAATTGTGCTTTTGCTGTTTCGTAATAATTTCCTAGACTATATTTTAAAGTCCATTCTGGAATTGTATATATCGGAATTTCTACAATGTCTTTTAATTGACTCATATCATAACCATTGGTTTCTAATGTATAAGTAATTGGATGTTTGGAATCTTCAATTTGTTCTTCAGTAGGATATATCATCTTACCTGTATAAGAATCTTCATAACTTTCTGGTAAATTAGCTGTCTTATATAAATTCACATCTACTGGTGTCATTTCTTCTAATTCCGAATCTAATGTTGTTTGAATAGATAAACTACTAGATAAGATACTGATTGTCATAAATAACATTAAACATATTACAGTCATTGACACAACTGTCGTATTAATCTTATTATTCAATTGTCTTAATACAAACATATTAGTCCCTTTTAGATATATCTTTTTTCTAGTTTGGATAATTCTTAATATAAATCCTGATAAAGACCAAAATACACCTATCGTTCCTACAATTCCCATTAGAATAGGTACTAGCATTTTTTCTTCTGTATTTAATTCATAAATTCCTCCTGTAACAATATAATAAGCATATCCTAATAGTCCTGCTGAAATTAGAAATACCAATATGGATATAATTGGATTTTTAATTTTAACTTTCTCATTTTTTCTAACAGCTGTTAGCAAATTAATTAATTTATATCTTGAAATGGTAAATGTATTAAATATCATAACGGCTAGATACATAACTGCAAAATAAATACATGTTTTGATACAAGCATCTTTTGAAAATACAAAGGTAAATTCACTCATATCTGCTTCAAAAAGTTTAGCCACTAATATAGACATAAATTGAGAACCAAATACACCTATAAAAATACCAACAATTAAGGAAATAATCCCTACTAGTATGGTCTCTATTAATATAATTTGTGATATTTGTCTTCTTCCCATGCCTAATGTCATATAAATCCCAAATTCTCTTTTTCTTCTATTTATCAAGAAGTTATTTGCATAGACAATTAAAAAACCAAGAATAATGGCAATAAATACAGACACCATTCCAAGCATACTAATCATGAGTTTTATCATATCTCTTGTAGATTGTGAAACTTCAAGCATTGCCTGCTGACTGTCCAAAGAGTTAAACATATAAAAGATGGCAACACCTAATACCAATGTTAAAAAATATATAGCATAATCTTTAAAACTCTTTTTCATATTTTTAATAGATAATTTAAATAACATCGTTCAAATCACCTCCAAGAAGTGTTTGTACTTCGATGATTTTTTCAAAGAATTGTTTTCTTGTATCTTCTCCTTTTACCAGCTCATTAAAGATTTTTCCGTCTTTAATAAAGATAATTCTATCTGCATAACTTGCTGTAAAAGCATCATGTGTAACCATTAAAATCGTTGCTCCTAAGTTTTTATTTAAGTGTTCAAATGTTTCTAATAATTGTCTTGCAGATTTTGAATCTAAGGCTCCTGTTGGTTCATCTGCAAGTACCATTTTAGGATTTGTAATAATCGCTCTTGCTGATGCCACCCTTTGCTTTTGTCCTCCTGATATTTGATATGGATATTTATTTAAAATTTCTGATATTTCTAACTTTTCTGCTACTTCTTTTACTCTTTTATCAATTTCATGTGCATTTACTTTTTGAATGGTAAGTGCTAATGCAATATTTTCATAAGCCGTTAGCGTATCAAGCAAGTTAAAGTCTTGGAAAATAGAACCTAATTCTTCTCTTCTAAATTTATTTAGCTTATTTCCTTTTAATTTAGTAATATCTTGATTATTAATCATAATCTTTCCTGCAGTGACTCTATCAATTGTTGAAATACAATTTAATAATGTTGTTTTTCCTGAACCTGATGCTCCCATGATCCCAACAAATTCTCCTTTTTCTACATTAAAGCTGATTCCTGCAATGGCTTTTGTTAAGTTAGATTTGTTTCCATAGTATTTTTCTATGTTTTTGACTTCTAATACATGACTCATTTTAGTTTCATTCCTTTCTTTAGGCACAAGCTAGTTGGAAAAGAATTATTTCTCAACCTTGTAAACCTCCATTTATCTTTTATTCTATTTTGATTATAGATCTTATACTTTCTTTTTTCCATTGATTAATCTTACATTTACATTACATTTTTGTAAGGTAATTGTGCGTTAACGAAATCAAAGATTTCTATGCATAAATTAAAAGGTAAGATGTTTTTATATCTTACCTTTAAAACATATATAATTTAAAATTCATTTTTCAACTATTTTAAATTTGTATAACTATTTTTAGGAAAAATAATTCTTACCTCTGTTCCTTCATCTTTTTTAGAATTTAATTCTATGCCAAGGCATAATTTATCACATAATTTCTTGCATAAATATAAACCAATACCTGTTGATTTTTGTCCTATTCTTCTTCCATTTTCTCCTGTAAAACCTCTTTCAAATACTCTTGTGATTTCTCCATTTTTAATACCAATTCCATTATCTTTTATATATAAAATGACTTTATCATTTTTTGCTTTTGCAAATATTTCTATTTTCTTATCCTCTTCTTTTGAATACTTAATTGCATTTTGTATAATTTGGTTAACAATAAATGTTGCCCATTTACTATCTGTATAAACTTCTTGCTCTAAATCTTTCAATTCTAAGGTAACTCTTTCATTTAATAATGTACTTTTATTTTTCAATATGGCTCCATTTATAATCTCTTTTAAGTTGGTTTTTGTGATGATATAATCTTTTTCTACTGCATTGCTTCTTGCATAATACAATGCTTGTTCTGTATAGTTTTCTACTTTATCTAATTCTTCATCTATACTTTTTGTTATCTCATTTTTGTGATTTTCAATAATCATTTTACTTACTGCAATTGGTATTTTTACTTCATGAATCCATAGTTCTATATATTCTTTATACTCTTCTTGAATATTTTTATAGTAATTTACATTTTCTAGCATAGATTTTCCGGTATCTTGTATAACTTCTTTTAAAATTTTGCCCTCTATAAAATTAGGTATTTTGATAATTTCAGAAATTAGATACTTTTCTTTTAACTCGTCCATATTAGCTTTTAATTGATTATAAAAATGTTGTTTTCTTTTATATTCTAATAATAGCGAAATAACTACAACCATAACAATAATAGCTGTAATATATATTTTTACAACTATTCCAACAGGATATGCCAACAATAATATTTCTATGCTAATTAATGCCAATATGATAGTTACAATTAATATGACTTTATCTTTTATAAAATCCCTATATTTCATTTTAACAAATACCCCTGCCCTCTTTTGGTTTCTATTCTATCTTTTAAACCTAGTTCTTCTAACTTTGTTCTTAATCTTTTTATATTAACATTTAGTGTATTGTCATCAATAAATTCTTCACTTTCCCATAAATAGTCCATGATTTCATCTCTTGATACCACTTTTTCTTTATGTTTACTTAAATAATATAAAATACTATATTCATTTTTTGTTAAATCTATTTTCTGATTATCTTTTTCTATAACTCTTTCTGCTATATTTAATACGAATCCATTACAGTCAATTTTTTCTGGGTTTCTACCAGAATTTTGGTTTCTTTTTAGCAATCCTGTTATTTTTGCAAGTAATATTTGTAAATTATATGGTTTTGTCACATACTGGTCTGCACCATAATTTAAACTCATTAATTCATCTATTTCATTATCTCTACTTGTTACCATAATAATTGGTACATTGGATAATTTTCTTACCTCTTTACATACAAATTCTCCGTCCATATATGGTAAATTAATATCTAGTAATACCAAATCCGCCTTTTCATTTATGATGTCACAAATGGTATTATCAAATTCTTCTAATCCTTTTGCCATAAATCCATTTTTATTTAAAAACGTTTCTAATTCTTGTCTTAATTTTTTATCATCTTCAACAATTAAAATTTTTTGCATATACATTTATCCCTTTCTTATTTTTAACAATTGAGCCTTCTTTTCATCCTATTTTACAGTTTTATAGTAACATAAATAAGAGTAATTATCAACATAACTATATCTTATGAATTCTAATTTATATTATTTACTAAAAATTCAATCACATCATCCTCTTGATGACTTCCTGTTTTTCTTTCTTCCTCAGTTAAATCCACAAAGTATTTATTATTCTCTGGCATAATGGATATGGAGTCTAATGGATAACCTGGGGTCCTTTTCTTACAAGGTTGATTTACAAAATAGAAATGACTTTTGCTCCAAGTATATTCTTTTGATTTTTTTCCATTATATATTACCATTCCAAATACCCATTTTGCTGTTAATTTTCCACCATATTCATTCACTAAATGACAATAATATTCAATCATTTCCTCATCATTTAATTCTTTTCCATTTACTCTTCTAACATGTGTTCCTGGTTGTTTTTCTTCTGGCACTTCTTCTATAAACAAACTATTATCCATTCCAATGGTTGTTATTTTAGTAGCATCATAATATGCTTTTGCTTTTATATATGCATTTTCAATTGCATTTTTTCCTGTTTCTGCTGGTTTTAGATTGATTCCTAAATCTTTTATTGTTAATATTTCAATGTTTCTTTCACGCAGTTTATTCGCATATCTTTCTATTTTTGCTGGATTTGTTGTTGCAAATAATACTCTCATAATTACCTCCTAAAATATATTTATATTTCATCTCCACAAATTATTTATTGTTATGATAATAGCATAAAAAAAAGTAATTATCAAATAATTACTCTTCTTTATTTTTATATATTCTATATGATACTACATAAGATAAATATTATTTTTCATACTAAAAATCCCCCTCAAATATCATTCTAAACAGTTCTTTTACTTCTTCTTCAGAAATATTGGATATTTTTGAAATATCATATATTTTTTCTATATAGTCTTGGATTTCTTTTAATTTTTCTTCTTTGATTAGTTCTAAATTTTTAGGAGCAACAAAACTTCCTTTTCCTTGAACCGTTTTTATGAATCCTGCTTTTTCTAGTTCATCATAGGCCCTTTTGACTGTTAGAAAACTAATTTTTAAATCATTTGCAAGATTTCTCACAGATGGTAGATTATTACTAATAATGATATTCATTTTTTCCTCCTCACTGTTATCATCTGTTATGTTGTGATTATAACGCTTTACAACAATATGTCAATAGGTTTTATAAATTTTTTTATTTTAAGAAACTTCACCTCATTATATGCTGAAAAATTCACATATGGGCAAAATGGAAATTACTTTTTTTCTATATAAAAAGAACCACTATCTCTAGTAGTCCTTATATCATCTTTAATACTAATTCATAATGTTTTATACTCTTAACTTAAATGTTTTAGGTGCATACTTATATGCCAAGAATAAAGAAATTAAACAATATGCTATACAAAATACGATTGTTGCTATACCAAATGTAAATATAGGCATTTTAATCTGTATCATATACCAACAAACAATATAAGTTAAACCTTGTACTACTTTATATGTACTACTTTTCATTTCCGTATTTACATTATAAGGCTGTAGCAAATAATACATTACCAAATAATGAACTGAAAAGAATATACTCATTGCTATAATTGATACAAACTGAATTACATAATTTATTGGATTATCTGTTCCGCCAGACAAGTATAATAATAATGATAATCCTCCGCCTATTAGAAATGCTGGTAAAAGATTTATTGTTATTAATGTTTTTAATCTTTCTTTAAATATCCCTAAAATAACCTTTGGTGTTCTATAAATTCTATATGTTAGCATACTATGATCGCAATTCATAAACATTGCTTGTGTAACAGATGAACTTCTATTTATACAATACATGATAAATACAAAGTATGGTAAATATACTAATAATATTTCATTTGTTTTTACTTTAAAATTGTTATTCATTTGAATACCAATAATCATTGCTATTATAATAAGTAAGATAACTACTGATTGTTTTTTTACAGCTTCTGTTAATATCTTTCTATGTCTTTTAACAAACAAATCGTGGAAATATGCAAAACCTGATTTATTGCTTGTATAGTTTTTATCTAATTCTATTTGTTTTAGACTGGTATCTTTCATTACTTGTGTTCCAGTTGCTTTTTCTTGCATATATACATTGGATTCTGTTAATACTTGTTTATACATTCTTCTATAATCTTTGAAATTATGTATTTTTACTAAACTAATTATTCCTAATATTATTGCAATAATAAATACACACACGAACATAGTTTGATTTATTACAATATTTATTGCTGGTAATCCATAAGCTAGCAATAAACATACTGCTACAAATCCCCAAACAAATTTTGTCGGTAAATTTTCATTGGATACCTTATTTGTTTTCTTAAAATCATATATACAATAATTCATTACAATTAGTTTTATTGCTAGTGCAAAAAAAGGTAATGTAATTTGAATCCACAATGGAACTCCTGCTATCATACCAAATAAAATTGTAAATGGTAGAAATCCAACAATTAATTTAATTAATTGGTAATAATAATTGGATAATCCGTATTCCCTAGCATTTATATTCATTAGAATTATTGCGTAATATTTATCCTTTGTAGGATTTAGCATATATGTATTTAGCACGCCTCCTGCAAGTGTTAGAAATGTAAATATATGTATAAATGTATCTGCCTGATTTGTATGATACCAAGACAAAGCCATAAATATCATTGCTGTAATATATATAATTTTACCAATAAAAATATTTATTATTTCCAAAAGAATACTAATAATCCCTGCAAATATTTTTAGTCCTTTACTTTTATATAAACTATTTGGTAGTATTCTTTTTATTAATGGTAATTGTTTTATAGAGTAAATAATACTATTGGTTCTATAAGTGTTTTGCAATTTAAAGGAAGTTATAAATGTTTTTAGCATCTTAATTTTCCTCCTTTAGTGCTTCTAATATTTTATTTTTTAGGTGTTCATTATCTATATTGTTTTTATCTATTTCTTCTAAAATACCTTTATTTAAGATAACTATTTCATCACATAAATCTAATGCAAGTTCCATTATATGAGTAGAGAAAATAATAATATGATCTTTCTTTATTTCTCTTAACATTTGTTTCATTTCTTCTGCTACTACAACATCAAAAGATGTTAAAGGTTCATCTAATAATAAGACATTTGGATTTGCAATTATATTTACTAACATTTGCATTTTATTTTTCATTCCATGAGAATAATCTTTTAATAGTCTATCTCTATCCTCTTCTTCTATTTTCATAAAATCAAAATATTCATCTATTGTTTTCTCATTTTTTATTCTTTTTTTATTAATATCAATAAAGAATTTTAAAAATTCTCTTGCTGTTAAAAATTCTGGTACATTTGGTGTAGATAAAACATATCCTACATCTTCTGCTTCCATTTTTCTTTTAGCATTATTATCTTCGATATAAAATTCTCCTGCATCTATATCTAAATCTTCATTTAGGCAATTAAAGAATGTTGTTTTACCTGCTCCATTTCTTCCTAATAGTCCATATATTTTTCCTTTTTCAAATTTAAAATTAATGTCTTTTAATACTTCTTTTTTTTCAAAATTCTTTTTTAGATTTTTTACTACTAATTTCATAACTTTCTCCATTATTTCTACATTATTCACTCCTGCAATAGGATACTGATTCTCTCTCAAATAAAAAGAGGATGTTTTTTGTGCTT
Organism: uncultured Clostridia bacterium; assembly: GCA_944387445.1. Lineage (GTDB taxonomy): Bacteria > Bacillota > Clostridia > TANB77 > CAG-508 > CAG-269. The sequence goes on from CALXEX010000011.1 coordinate 53,794, forward strand.
TAAGGAACTTTTGTTGTGGTATTATAATATCATTTTTGCATTTTGTCAAATTTACAATCTAAATATTTTTCTTTCTAGTCAAGAAAATTCCAATAACTAATCCAATAAAAATAATTGGTGCTATTCTAATAAAAGCCCACTCAAAAGAATGAATAGCCACTCCTAAAACTGCTTTTTCTGGATCATTATAATCCCAATTCAAGTATGGACTATTTAATAAATTTAGAACTATAAAAATACCAACTATAATTACGCATAATGAGATTAGTAACCAATGAATTATTTTCCTTCTCTCATTCTTTCTTTGTGATAGTTGTAAGTTTATTACTTCTAATTTTTCAGAAATTGCTTTTAAATCATCTACTTTAGATTCAGAAATTTTTTCTCCAAGCAAAGTGCTTACAGTTGTATCTAAAACTTCTGATAATTTAATTAGCATTTCTGCATCTGGAACAGATAAACCTTGTTCCCATTTTGAAATTGTTTGTCTAACTACATTTAACTTTATAGCTAGTTCTTCTTGTGAAAGTCCTTTTGATTTTCTTAATGATTTAATGTTTTCTTTTAACATTTTTTTGGCAACTCCTTTCTTTACAATTATTATATAAAGAACTGTCCGTTGCTACAAGCAATGCTTTTTAACATTTTAGATTTTCCTTTATAATTCAGCATTTTAGTCATATATTGTAATTTGTAATTCTAATCTTTCATAAGTTTTTTATTTTCAAATACTAATAAAACACTAAATATTATCTC
>CALXEX010000012.1 GCA_944387445.1 uncultured Clostridia bacterium
TAATGACCAAGGAATTTATAGCTTTAGAGGAGCAGATATTTCAAATATTTTAAATTTTGAAAGAGATTTTCCTGGAACAAAGATTATCAAGTTAGAGCAAAATTATAGATGTACGGGAAATATTCTAAAGGCTGCCAATAGTGTTATCAAAAATAATGAAGTCAAATACAAAAAAGAATTATGGACACAAAATGAAGAGGGAAATCTTCCAAAAGTATATCAAGCAGATAATGAATATGATGAGGCAACCTATATTGTAACAGAGATTGAACATCTAAAAAGAGAAGAATATTATAAATATTCAGACTTTGCTATTTTGTACAGAATGAATACCCAATCAAGAGCAATAGAGGATATTTTAAGGAGAGAAAATGTCCCATATAAAATTGTTGGTGGTTTGAAATTCTATGAGAGAAAAGAAATTAAAGATATTATTGCTTATTTACGATTAATCCAAAATAGTGCAGATAACTTAAGTTTAAAAAGAATTATTAATGAACCAAAAAGAGGAATTGGAAAAACAAGCCTAGATAAAGTGGAAGCAATAGCTGAACAAAACGGAACTTCTATGTATGAAGTCATTAAACATGCTGACCAATATGGATTAAATAGAGTATTTTTGAATTCTAGAGAATTTGTGAATGTGATAGAAGAATTAAAAGACAAAAAAGATGAACTAGTGATATCAGAATTAATCAAAACAACTTTAAAGAAAACAGGATATACCAAAGCTTTAGAAGAGGAAAATACCATAGAGGCAGAAAATAGAATTGAAAACTTAGAGGAATTCTTAACAGTAGCAATCGAATTTGAAGAAGAATATGCAGAAAATTCTTTAAGTCAATTCTTAGAAGGAATCACTTTATCTTCAGACATTGATAATGTGGAAGAAGATGAAGATTCTGTAACACTAATGACATTACATAGTGCAAAAGGATTAGAATTTCCAGTTGTATTTTTAGTAGGAATGGAAGAAGGAATTTTCCCTGGATATAAATCAATTTCAGAACCAAAAGAATTAGAAGAAGAAAGACGTTTATGCTATGTAGGGATTACGAGAGCAAAAGAACATCTATATCTAACTTGTAGTAAACAAAGAACGATTTTTGGCTCAACAAGTTATAATCCTGTATCTAGATTTTTAAAAGAAATACCAGAAGACTTATTAGAAGGATATAAAGAAGCATTTGGAGAAGAAGATAATAATAAAAATCAAATGTTTAAAGATTCAAATTATACATGGACTTATGGAAGTAAAGATAATGGAAACATAAAAACATATAAAATTGGAGAAAAAGAATCAGTTGGTGTTGGAGCATTTGCTAAATCTAACACAACAAATAATTCAACAAACACAGGATTTGCCTTTAGAACAGCAGAAAGTTTCTTAAGTAATTTAGGAAAAAAAGCGACATCTAACAACCAAGTAGATTTATCAAAATATGAAGCAGGCGTAAGAGTATATCACAAAAAATTCGGAGAAGGTACGATTAATAAAGTAGAGCCAGAAGGAGAAGATTTAAAAGTAGATATCAATTTTGATAAAGTAGGGCATAAACGATTAATGGCAAAATATGCGAATTTAGAAATTATCTAAAATGTCCTTTTGGGGACGTTTTTGTTTTGGACATTGATGGAACAAAATCTATGCAATAAAAATGTCAAAATAAAAGGGGAATAGAATGAAAAAAATTTTAGGAAGAATTTTGAAAATAATAGTATTTCTAGTATTGGAACAGCAAATGGTTTTATATTATGGTGAACTTGATTTTGCATTAAGGTTTCAAAATATTTCTTTTGGATACCCTATTAGTAGTGAAAATCTAATAAAAGAAATTTTTCTAGTGATTATGTTTATAGGAATATTTGTCTTACCGATTGCTATATTTTCATATTTCATTTTAAAAGTAATAGCTAGAAAAGAACAAAATAAAAATGAAAAGACAATGAAAAGAATCCATCTGAATAAAAAAATGATTGATATAATCGTTGCAATATTCATTATAATAATCAGTTTAGCAAAATTAGATGAAATTGAAAATGTATTTTTAAATGGAACAACAGATTTAATAGGAATAATTGGTTTAATAGTAAAGATAGGTCTAATAATAACAATCGTTTTCATACTAGTATCAATTATACTTAGAATCAAAGAAAAGAAAAAAGTCATTACTACAATAGCAATTATCATGGGAATCCTATTAATTGTTTGTACGGATATTTTACAATATTTACGAAAAAAAGATAAAGATAAATATTTAGGAGATTTAGATATTTCTTATATTGAATTGATGACTTTTAATGACGAATTTGAACAATATGCAGGAGAAGAAGTAAGAGGTTCTATAGTCCGTGCTTTAATTTACAAGGTTCGTTCTCAGAATGTTAGTAGAACTGATGATGAACTTTATCAAGTTCCTATATCTGGAGTAGTAACATTAAATAAAGAGAATACACAATTACCTCAACAATATTATGAAATTAAATCGGATAAAACATATAATGTGAAAATGATTTATAATAAATATGGAAAAATAGAATCTATCCATATAGAAGAAAATCCATAATATGAGAAATTATCAGAAAGTGAAGTGAACCCAAATGTTAGACAAAAAGTTTAACAAAAAGGGTTCATTTTTATTTTATAGAAAAATCGAAATAAGCGAAGCTAGGTGAACTTTAAAGATTGCCCCTAAAGTTCAAATTTTTTGAATAAAATTGATAAAAATGGAAATAATGAAAAAAGAAATCAAAAAGAAAGGAATGATTAAAAATGGCAGACTTAAATCAAATGGAATTACAACATTTAAGACATCTTATTGGAGCACATGAAACAGCATATCAAAAATTAAACACATACTCTTCACAAGCAGTAGACCCACAAATTAAACAACTTTTTACAAAATCTGCTCAAGATGCTTTAAATACAAAACAAAAATTAATGACATTTTTAAATAATTAAGGAGGATTTTATGGACGAGAAAACAATGGTAAATGATATTTTAGCTGGTGTAAAATCAGATTTAACGGCATATCAAACAGCCATATCAGAAGCTGAAAATATGCAATTAAGACAAACTTTCCAACAAATAAGAAACAATGATGAAAGTTTTCAATATGAGCTTTTTAAAATTGCGCAATCTAAAGGATATTATATTCCAGCACAAAAAGCTACAACAACAGAGATTAATACAGTAAAAACAGAATTACAATAGGGACATGCCAAATCGTTTCAAAACGAAACCAAAAGGGACAGACCTAAAATATGGGAAATAAAATAACATGACATATATTAAAAAAGGATAATATATATGTCATGTTATTTATTTATGGTATAGAAAAATAACTAATTTTATCTCTGTTCATAAATCATCCACATCATTAAATCATTTATTTTTAAAAACTTAAACTTTAGAGGTCTATCCCTTTTGAACAAAAAAATGTCCATTTTGGCACGTCCCTAATGGGTCCATTTGGACTTGGTCCGAACGGACCCAAATGGAAAAAGAAAAAGAGAGAAAAAATGAAAAAAACAAAGTATTTATAAAAAAATGCAAATAAACCTACGGAAATTAGAGTTTTTGTATCTTTGCAAAAAAAAAAATATTACAATATGATTACATTATCATATACAAAGGAGATAATGTAATGTTTAAAAAGGTATTGGTTCATGCAAGACGAGGAGTAAAACTCATAATTCTTTTTATGATTGCAATATTTTTAATGATTGGAGCAGTTGCATTTTTATACAAGCCAACATATAGTGTATTTATAAATGGAAAACAAGTAGGATATACATCGAATAAATCTGATTTACAACGTAAAATTAACGAGTATGTGGATCATGGAGATGGAACAAATGAAAATGTAGCTTTTGTACAGGTAAATAATTTACCTGAATACAAGCTTTGCTTATTAAAAAGAAATATTGTGACAAATGATGAAGAAATCTATAATAAAGTGACAGAACAAGGAATTCCATATTATCGATATTATGCAATATTAGAAGATCAAGAAGAAAAATATTATGTGTCATCATTTGAAGATGCAGAAAATGTTGTTAATACGCTAAAAGAAAAAAATAGTGAAAATGTAGACAAAATTTCTATTTTGGAGAAATATGAAACAGGAATCAAAGACTTGGTTTCTGTAGATGAAGTAGTTTCTAAATTATATGTAGAAAAGAAAACAGAGGTAAAAGTTGCTCAAAATACTTCTTCAAGGGCTTCAGCTGGATATGTAAACACAAATACAACGACATCAGGTGGAAAGGCATCATTGGGAATTTCATTAATTCGTCCAATTTCAGGAACGATTACTTCTAGATTTGGAGCTAGAAGTAGTATTAGAAGTTCAGCACATACTGGTTTAGATATATCAGCACCAACAGGAACAGCTATTAAAGCAGCAGCTTCAGGAACGGTTACCTTTTCAGGTTGGAAAGGTTCTTATGGATATATGATTGTTATATCTCATGGAAACGGAGTTCAAACATATTATGGACATTGCAGTAAATTATATGCATCAGTTGGACAAACTGTATCACAAGGAGAAACGATTGCAGCCGTAGGTTCAACGGGAAATTCAACAGGACCACATTTGCATTTGGAAGTTAGAGTAAACGGAGTAGCATATAATCCACAAAACTATGTATATTAATATAAAGAATCCACAGTTTAATAACAAACTGTGGATTTTATGATAAGAAAATCTCTTATTTTTGTGTTTATGATAAAAAATATTTAATTCCAGTTTCAATTGCATTTCGTTTCATAATAGCCTTTCCATGTTCTAACAATTTCATTTTAAAAGTTTCAGAATGAGAAGCCAAGCTTGCAAATTCAGAAATTGTTGAATAAAATGAGTGAATATATGCATAATCTGTATTTATATTAGAAAGGATAAGATAATATGTATTATTAAATAAATATAGAGTGATACTTTTGGCTAACTGTTTTGATTGACATACTGTATTATGGATAGCTGTACAAAATTCACAAAATTCTTCAAAACTAGAAAATTGATAAATTGAAGTCGTACTTTTAGGGTTTACCTGTTTTACCTTCTTTTTTGGTTTTACTTTTGGTTTGCTAGGTGGGGTTGTTGCTTTTTCAACATATTTGGTAATGGTAAATACAAAAAGACCGTCAGAAGAAGAAAATGCTTCTACAAGAAGTTTACAACCTTCTGTATAAAATCCAACTTCTTTTTCTGCTTTTAAAAGCATTTCTAAAAATAATTTTTGTGATTCTATTGGTTTTTCCATAATAGTTTGATAATCCAAATTATTATTTTTTAAATCTTCTGAATTCACAATTACACGAATTTTATTTTCCGTTAATTTTTCAATTTTCATATATAATAAAAGCCTCCTTAAAACCTATTAAGTATATTATACTACTATTATTATTATATTTAAATATATAATTTTTGGTAATAAAATTTTAAATATTAAACAATATACCATATAAATATGAAAAAAGTAAAGGTTTTTACTTGAAAAAAATGTTAAATCAATATATAATACCAATATGTGAAAATATAAATAGCCGTAAGAAGTAAAGGCTAATTTGGAGGTATAAAAAATGGCAACAAAAGATAAGAATATATGGATATTATTAGTGTTTATTTTATCAGGTTTAGTGATAGGGGGATTATTAGGACAACTTGCATCTAATGTGGACTGGCTATGGTGGCTTTCATATAGTCAAACATTTGGATTACAAGATCCAATCGTATTAGATTTAAGTGTTGTTACCATTACATTTGCTTTAATGTTTAGAATTAGTGTAGCAAGCATTATAGGCATGTTATTAGCAATTTTAATTTATAAAAAAGTATAGGAAAACATGTATAACGAAATCAAAGATTCCATGCATAGATGTCAATAAGAATGAAAGATAGGGGCAAAATATAAATCAAAGAAAGGAAGGATATTTTGTCTTTAAAAATAAAACAATTACCAGAAACAGAACGACCTTATGAAAAAATGGAACTATATGGAGAAAGTGCATTATCAAATGCCGAATTATTAGCAATCATTATTAAAACAGGAACCAAAGAGGAATCTGCAGTAACAATCGCTCAAAAATTATTAAGTTTAAACCCAAATTCGAAAAATAATTTGGATTTTTTAAAGGAAATGACAATAGAAGAATTTATGCATATCAAAGGCATTGGAAAAGTAAAAGCCATTCAACTAAAAGCAATAGGAGAATTGGCAAAAAGAATGTCAACACCATCAAATTACCAAAAAATAAAAATTAAAAGACCAGAAGATATAGCAAGATTAATGATGGAAGAAATGCGACTAGAAAAACAAGAACATGTGAAATTGGTTATTTTAAACAATAAAAATGAAATTATAAAAATCAAAAAGATAGCACAAGGTGGAATCAATTCAGTAAATATGTCAATGAGAGAAATTTTGGTAGAACCAATCAAAATGCAAGCACCAAAAATGATATTAATTCATAATCATCCAAGTGGAGATTCTACACCAAGTAAGGCAGACATTCAAATAACAGAAAAACTTTTTGGGGTAGCACAGTTATTTGATATTGAATTGTTAGACCATATTGTGATAGGAAATGGGAATTTTACCAGTATTATTTCCAAAATAATAACGAAAGATGGAGAAATATGAGTTTATGAAAGGAACGTAAAGATTATGAAATTTTTAACATTTGGATCAAAAGATATTGGGATTGATTTAGGAACAGCAAATATTTTAGTAACATTAAAAGGAAAAGGAATCGTTTTAAAAGAACCATCAGTAGTAGCAATTGATAGAAAAACAGGAAACATTATGGCAACAGGAACAGAGGCAAAAGAAATGCTTCGGAAGGACACCTGACCAAATTAAAGCAGTAAGACCTTTAAAAGATGGGGTTATTGCAGATTTTACAGCAACACAATTAATGCTTAAAAATTTAATTGGAAAAGTAGGAAAACGATATAATATAGGAAAACCAAGAGTGGTTGTTGGTGTGCCATCTGGAATTACAGAAGTAGAAGAAAGAGCAGTAGAAGAATCTGTTATCCAAGCAGGAGCAAAGGAAGTATATTTAATAGAAGAACCTATGGCGGCAGCAATTGGGGCATCATTAGATGTCGGAGAACCAAGTGGAAGTATTATTGTAGATATTGGTGGTGGTACCACAGAAGTTGCGGTTATTTCATTAGGCGGAATTGTTGTTAGTCATTCTTTACGTATTGCAGGTGACGAATTAGATGAAGATATCGTCAATTTTGTAAAAAGAGAAATGAATTTGGCTATTGGAGATACAACAGGAGAGCAAATCAAAATGCAAATTGGTTGTGCTATGCCACTTATGACAGAGATGTCAATGGAAGTAAGAGGAAGAGACTTAACAGATGGATTACCAAGAACAGTTACAGTTACTTCAACTCAGATAGAAGAAGCAATGAAGGAATCTATCCAAAAAATCGTGGAAATTGTTAAAATTACATTAGAGAAAACACCACCAGAATTGGCATCAGATATTATGGAAAAAGGAATTGTATTAGCAGGTGGAGGAGCTTTAATCAAAAATCTAGATAAATTATTAAGTATTGAAACAGGTATGCCAGTATATATTGCAGAAGAACCTTTAGATTGTGTGGTTAGAGGAACTGGTAAAACATTAGAAGACTTAGAAAGATTGAAAACAGTATTAATTAATGCTAGAAGAAAAAAATAAAATGATAGGAGTAGAAAATGTATAAAAATAAAAAAGCGGAAATAGCAGGAATTGTTATAACCATTATTATTTTAATATTAATTGTGATATTTTCAAATGCAGATAGGGAAACTTCATTTCTTGAAAATGTAGCAAGCAAACTTGTTATGCCAGTACAAAATGGATTAACATATTTGAAAAATAAAGTAAATGGTAATAGTACATTTTTTACGGATATTAATAATTTGAAACAGGAAAATGAAGAATTAAGCCAGAAAAATAGTGAGCTAGAGCAGTCATTAAGAGAATTAGAAAGCATAAAATCTGAAAACGAAACATTAAAAGAATATTTAGGGTTAACAGAAAAATATGGTGAATACAATACAGTACCAGCCTATATCATCAATAAAGATATTAGCAATTATGCCAAAACAATCATCATTAACGTAGGAAGTGATGATGGTATTAAAGAAAATATGACAGTAATTGCTGACCAAGGATTAGTAGGACATGTTATTTCTGTAACAAGTGATACGGCGAAAGTAAGAACGATTATTGATACGTCAAGTTCTGTTAGTTGCTTATTAAGTACAACAGATGAAAGCATTGTGTGCAAAGGAACCTTAGAAGAAGAATCTGCTTTAAAAGCAATGTATATACCAGATGACGATGGTGTTATACAAGGAGATAGTGTAGAAACTTCTGGATTGGGTGGAATCTATCCCAAAGGTATTCATGTAGGAAGTATCAAGAAAGTGGTTAACACCCAAAATGCAACAGATAGATATGCTATTGTCGAAACAGCCGTAGATTTTGATAAACTAGACACGGTATTAGTGATTACAAATCAATAAAGAGGTGAAATCTTTGAAAAAATTTATCATAAATTTACTAATCATATTAACTGCATTTATTATCTATTTTTTGCAAGCAAATTTTTTTAACTGGTTTACTATCTCTGGGGTGATGCCTAGTTTATTTGTTATATTTGTTTTATTTATTGGATTATTTTCTAACAGAATAACAGGTGTTGTATATGGCGTAGTTATTGGTGGGATTTTAGATTTGGTTATTGGGACACAAATTGGAATTTATGCAGTTGGATTAGGCGTTATTGGATTTTTGTCTGCTACATTTGATAAAAACTTTTCAAAGGATAGTAGAGCGACAATTATGTTTATGGTATTAGGTGCTACTTTTATATATGAAATGATTGTTTATATTTTAAATTATATTGTATTTTCTACCAATATAGAAATGATAAACTTTATCAGGATTTTAGCAATTGAGATTATATATAATTTAATTCTTGTGATTATTTTATATCCTTTGATGCAAAAATTTGGTTATGCAATTGAAAACGAATATAAGGGAAATAAGATTTTAACGAGGTATTTCTAAAACAAATATTTAAGTTAAATTATCTTATTTTTTAAGCTTGTTGTGTCGCAACCTATTAATTGAAATTATTGGATGTAGGTTTCTACAATCGCACTCGCTTACGACTCGTTTGATCGATTATGCGGTATTGTAAAATAAGATAATTTAACTTAAATGATATTAAAAAGGATATAAAAAAGAAAAATTTTAGAAATGTCTTATTAAAATCAGAGAAAGGAAGGTGAAGTCTTGAAAGGATTGAGTTTTAAGAAAACAAAGCAAAAAGCCAGAAGTAATTTGAACTTAAGATTTAATATTTTGACAGTATGTACATATTTTATAGGCATTGTTTTAATTATCCAATTATTTAATTTGCAGATTGTACATGGGGCAGAATATCGAGAAGAATCCAATACAAGACTTACCAGAGAAACTACATTAGAAGCAGCAAGAGGAGAAATTTTGGATAGAACAGGTACAGCGCTTGTTACAAATTCTACAAAATTTAGTGTGGAATTATATAAAACAAAGATAGATGATAATGAATTAAACACTTCTATTTTAAATATTGTAAATTTATTAGAAAAATATCAAGTAGAATATGCAGATTCTTTTCCAATATCAATAAATCCATTTCAATTTACCATTTCTGATGAAACATTAGCAAAATGGAAAAAAATATATGATTTGGATGAAAATATATCTGCGGAACAAGCTTTTTATGAATTTAAAGATAAATATGATATTGAAAATACAGATATAACAGAAATTAGAAAAATTATCGCCATTCGATATGAGATAACGACAACAGGATATAGTAGTACAAAGGCATTAACCATCGCAGATGATATTCCAAGAGAAGCTGTAGCAGAATTTTCTGAAAGTAGTGATAAATTTCCAGGAATTAATATTGTTACAGAACCTGTAAGAGAATACACTTCTGGAACACTCGCTTCACATATTTTAGGATATGCATCAACCATAAGTGCAGAAGAATATGCAACCAGAAAAGATACATATGATCAAAATGATATTATCGGAAAAACAGGAATAGAATATGTTTTTGAAGAATATTTAAAAGGTCAAGATGGAACAAAACAAATTGATATGGCTGTTGATGGAACAATAACAGCTGAATATACGGCTGAGGAAGCAATTGCAGGAAGTGATGTAGTATTAACAATAGATGCGAATTTGCAAAAAATCACAGAACAAGCCTTAGAAGCTAACATCAAGAAAATAGCTTCTGGAGGATTTGGAACTGCTTATGATACGAATGCAGGTAGTTGTGTGGTTATGAATGTAAAAACTGGAGAAATCTTAGCAATGGCAAGTTATCCAAACTATGATCCAGCAGATTTTGTAGGAGGTATTAGTACAGACAAATGGAACCAATATAATACAGATTCAGCAAAACCATTAATGAATAAAGCCGTTCAAAATTCATATGCTCCAGGATCTATTTTCAAGATGGTAACAGCGATTGCAGGACTAGAATCAGGTGCTATTACCAGAACAGAAAAAATAAATGATACAGGACAGTATATCAAATATGGTGAAAAATGGCCATGCTGGTATTATACAGATTATCATGTAGGACATGGACGTTTAAATGTTTCACAGGCGATTGAAAGATCATGTAACTATTTCTTCTATGAAACGGGAGATAGGATGGGAATTGAAACATTAGCAAAATATGCTAGATATTTTGGTTTAGGTGTTAAGACAGGAGTAGAATTGCCAAGCGAAACATCTGGCGCAATGGCAACACCAGAATATGCTCAAACTGTAGGAGTTACATGGACAAAAGGACAAACCATTAATGCTTCCATAGGACAAGGATTAGATAATTTTAGCCCTCTACAAATGGCTAAATATATTAGTATGCTAGCAAATGGAGGAAAAAATATCGATGTTACGATTGTAAAAAGTATCATTAAATCTGATGGAACAGAAGCATCTACAGAAGAAATTAATAATTTTGTTAATCAAAAGCTAGGATTAGGAGATAACACAAGTGAAGATTTAACTATTCATCAAGAAAATCTAGATGCAATATTGGAAGGAATGCGCTCTGTTACAAGTGATACGACAGGAACTGCTTATGTAAGATTTCAAGATTTTGGAATCTCTGTTGGAGGAAAAACAGGTTCAGCAGAAGCAGGAAAAGATGAGAATCAAAAAGATATTGTACATGCTTGGTTTGCTGGATTTGCACCATTTGAAGATCCAGAAATTGCGGTAGTGGTTATGGTAGAAAATGGTGGACATGGAAACTATACAGCAGAGGTTGCAAGAGATGTCATGGGAGAATATTTTGGAATGAATACACAGGATGTGCAGGAAGATATGAGTGCGGTGAACTACAATCAATCTTTGAGATAGGTTGGAAAATAATTGCATTTTGGCGTTGTTAGACTTCGTCGAAAATCAAATCAACGTGCAAATAGCACGCCTCATTGATTTTCAACTTGTCTGCCAGCTACTGAATACTGACCTTGTAACAGGCAAAGCCTTAACAAGCTCAGCATAGCCAAAAGCACAATTCTTTTCCAACTATATAAAAAAGTAATTAAAGGAAGGATGTAAAAATGAGAAATTGTGTAAGTATTAATTTAAGAAAAAATCAAATTTTGATCAAAATTAACGATAATGCAGAACAAAAAGAAATTGTTGATAGTTTAAAGAAAAAACTTCCTGAATTAAAAAAAATGTATAAAGACGAAAAGACACCAATAACAGTTACAGGAAAAATTTTAAAAAATAAAGAAATAGACGAAATACAAGAATTAATCAAACGCAATATTGATGTTGAAATTGATTTTGATATGCCAAAATCTTTAGGGCTTTCAAGTATAACAAGAACATTTAATAAAGAGATTGCAACATCTGAAACGAAATTTCATAGAGGTTCTTTACGTTCAGGACAAAAAATGGAATCAGAAGGAAGTTTGGTAATTTTAGGAGATGTCAATTCTGGTGCAGAAGTGATGGCGTCAGATAATATCGTCGTATTAGGAGCATTAAGAGGTTTGGCACATGCAGGCGCAAAGGGAAATAAACAAGCAATTATCTCTGCAGGGCTTTTAGATACAGTACAAATTCGAATTGCAAATGTTATCAAAGAAATTGACAGAGATGAAGAGCCCTTACATAAACAGGCATATGTTAGTATTATCAATGATGAAATTGTTATAGAATAGATTTCGTGTACAATTTAATAGCCTTTTTTAGAAAATAAGGAGAGGATTCTAACATCTAAGTAATCAATAACAAGATCAGAACAATAAATAACATATCATCTTTTACATCTTCTTTATAAAGAATAAATAATAATGATAAGATAATGAGATCATCTAAGTATAATTTTCGTCCAGAAATTTCTAACAAAGGTTCTTCTTTATCAGAAAAACCATTTGTATTAAGAAAGATTGGACCAATAGCATAATACTTAGATGATTTTCTTTCATGTATGTCATCCTTGCCTGAAAAAGATGCATTTTGTGTGTTTCTCTTATTTTGAACATTCTCATTACTTTCTGTTTTACAGATTTCTGTGTGCTTAGAAGAACTATTGATATCTGCAGATGGATTCTGCAGATTGGTTTCTTTACCATTTATTGCCATAGAATGAGAAGAATACATATTTCTTGGATAAGTACGAGAATAAGGATAAAAAGGAAATCTAAAAAAAGGCATATGATTAATCACTAGAATTCTCCTTACTATTATTTTGATTAAACAATTCCATTAAATTTGCCATATTTAGTAAATTAGCATATTGATCTAATTTACTTTTTTTTTCATCTCTTAAGTAGGGTTTTAAAGATTGTAATAAATTGGCACTAGGGTTAGAGGAATGATTCATTTTTTCCATAACAGATTTTACTTTCATCATTGTATTGATATCAATATTACTAAAATCAAAGTTGTTCAAATTGGTATTGGCATTTGTGTTATTAGAAGGATGTGTATGTTCTGCGTTGAAATCGCTGGAATTGCTAGGATGTGCATGTTCTGAATTAGAATTATTGGAATTGTCAGAATGTGTATGTTGATCAGTTTGAGAAGAGGAATTGTTATTTATCATACTAGACAAGTTTTTTAAAGTATCAGGAGGAATTTGAAAAAGCATATCATTTAAATTTCCGTTATTTAGCATGGAATTTAACTTATCCATTGTTTGTTTATCAAAATTAAAATTATTCAAAAAAACCACCTCATAAAATATATATTCCATATATAGATTTCTATGTAATATACTATGCAGAAGTTACAAAAATGTGATGAATTTTTTGTATGAACCTATTTTTTTATTTATATAAAATGTCAATAAAGTGCCAGATTAAAACTTAGAAAAATGCTTTTAAAAAGCAAAATTTTGTGCTCAAAATAGAAATTATAACAAAAAGAAATAATAAAATGACATAAATAGCCAAAAAAGCGAAAAAAATGCACGAAAAATATTGAAAAATCAACGAAAAAAAGGTATAATAAATAATGAGAGACATGAAAAAGTTTACATATAAAGTATGCACAAATTAAACAAAAAAATAATTTCATTGGAGGTGCCAATATGAAGAATAAAATTTTAAAAATAAGTGTCGTTATTGCATTAATCGTCACATTAACCATGACAAACTTTATATTTTTAGGATCAAGTCTATATAGTTATGCAGTAGATAATATAAGTACAAATCATAAAAATATAGAATTTGATGCTTATTTTAAAGATAGTAATGGGCAAAAAATAACGACATTAGAAAGAACAGCAGATATGCAAGACATATCTTTATATTTAGCTGTCAATGTCAATACAGAGGGATTTTTTGTGGGACAAGTAGCACTACAAAATGCAAACTTTGATATTGTAAGTTCAGAAAGTGAATTTGTAAGCAAGGTTTCTGATAACACAATCTATTTAAATCAATTAAATGTAGGAACAAGTGCAGAAATAGAAGTAAAAGTAAAACCAATAGAAAAAGATGTTATCAATACAAATTTACTAGATTGTGAAAGTGAACTAACATTAACAGGTATCTATAGAGATAACACAGAAAAAGATATCAATATTGAAGCTACAAGAACAGTTAATATGCGTTTAGTAGAAGCAAATACAAATGACAATGTAAAAAATGATATAGAAGTTATCACCAACAAAACAATAAAAGTTAATGGTGAAGATAAACGTGTTATACAATTGTCATTACATATGGGATTACAGGAAAATAATTATCCAATGAAAGAAATGGATATCAGAGTAGCTGTACCAGAAATTGATGGCAAAACACCAGAAGTCATGAAAGATATTCATTTAAATACGATGTCAGCTTCTGACTATCAATATGAAAATGGATATGTGGAAATAACATTGAAAAATGAACCAACACAAAACAATGATATTTTGTGGAGAAAACAAGGTGAAGAACATGTTATTTTGACATATATTTATGATGCAGATATTGCTTTAGAAAATATAGAAGTGACTTCAGAAGAAACCATCACTTTACAAAATGATAAAGTATTAACAGCAAATGTTGGAACAGTAACACTATCTAATGAAGAAATTGATTCTACGATAGAAGTAAGTGCCAAAAATTCTGAAGAAAGTATGTATAAAGGAAAACTATATTCAGGAATTGATAAATCTTATACGAGCCAAACCATATTAGATGTAAACCTAGCAAATATAGAAGAATATATATCAATTAGAGAAGATGCAAGTAGATATGTATTGGCTGATGGAGAAGCAGATAGTCCAATATACTATAATAGAACAGTTATTGCAAAAGCAGATTTTGATACGATATTTGGTAAAGAAGGAACCATAGAAATCTATAATGAAAATAGTGAATTATTAGCAGTTGTAACAAGTGAGACAGAAGTAGATGAAAATGGAAACATCGTGATTGATTATACAGGAAAAGAACCAAAAGGTATTCAAATTAGAACATCAAAACCAATCAAAGAAGGAAGTTTAACATTTACACATACTAAAACTATTGGGGCATCTGATATCAATATTGTAAAATCAGCACAAAGTATTTCAACAAAATTGGTTTATGGATATAACCATTATAGTGAAGAAGAATTTGCTATCAAAGGAGAAACGTATACAACTGGTATAGAAGCTGAAACAGAAATGACAATGGCACTTAATGAAACCACAACAGAAGCAAGATTAGAACTTAGCAGAAATACTTTATCAACCATTGTAGCAAATGATATAGAAATGAAATTAATCTTAAAAACAGATGAAGAGTCAAAAGATTTATATAGAAATCCAACCTTTACAATTGAATTACCAGAACAAGTAGAAAGTGTACAAATTAATAGTATCAATGTGTTATATGAAGATGAATTAAAAATTGCAAACTATACAGTAGATGGAAGATATATTACCATCCAAATGGAAGGAGAGCAAACCCAATATACAGCACAATCAGTAGAAGGTGCAAACGTCATTATTAATGCAGAGATTCAAGTTAACAGAACATCTATTGCAAAACCAGAATCTATCTATGTGACATATACAAATGAAAAGGCAAATGCCTATGCAAATCAAGAAGATATTGGTAGAATTTCTCAAGATATAGAGGTAATTGCTCCAAAAGATGTAACAGTTATTAACCGTATTGATGCATTAAATGTAGAAACCATCGGAGATGAAGAAACAACAAGTGTTAACTTGCAAAGAGGAACAACTGCAAAACAAATGGAAGTTGGATTCGAAATTATCAACAACAATGAAGAAAATGTGGATAATGTATACATGTTAGGAGATTTCCCAACAAGAACAGAGGAAAATAACATAGACATAGCAGTTGTAGATGGTGTTCATGTAGAAAATGGAACTGTATATTATACAGAAAACGAAAATGCTACAACAGATTTAGAAAATGCAGAAAATGGATGGTCAGAAACAATCAACAATCCAACAGCTGTTAAGAAATATATGGTTGTTATGGATCAAATTGATTCTAGAACAGCAGTAAGTGGTTCTTATACAATAGAAGTACCAGAAAATCTAGAATATAACCAAACAGCAGTAGAAGGATATACAGTAAATTACACAAAAGGACAAGCAAGAAGTGAAAATACAGTAACAGCAACAGAAATTTCAATGGAAACAGGTGTAGGACCTAAAATAGAAACAAACTTAACAGCAAGTGTAGCAGGAGAAACACTAACAGATACAAGTACAGTAAAAAATGGAGAAGTCATTACCTATAAAGTGCAAGTATCTAATGTTGGTTCAGAAGATGTAAGTAATATTACTGTAAGAGGTGATATACCAGAAGGAACAATTTTAGTAGAGCCAGTAGATAATTATGAATATACAGGTGCTTCATACTATAAAGGAATTGAAACAGATGCATTTGAAACAACAATTGAATCTTTAGCAGTAGGAGAAGTAACTTATGTAGAATATGAAGTCATGCTTAGCTCAAGTTTAGCAGATGGCACATCTATTGCAAACACAGTAGAAATTCGTTATGCAGATGTTGTGCAAGAAACAAATGAATTTAAGGTGTCATCAGAAAGTGGAAACTTAAGAGCGATGGTAAAAAGGGTAACAGATAGAAAAGTAGATTTATATGAAGCGGGTACAGTAGAATATTTTGCAATTATTAAAAATACATCATCTCAAACATTAAATGATGTAAAAGTAAAAACAAATAAATCAGAAAACTTAGAAGTATCAAGATTAACTTTAATTACAGGTATGACTGAGGATGAAATTTCAGATGATGACATTTATGTAATATCATCACAAGAAGCACAAGAAGTCAGAGAAGAAGCAGATGAAACGATTAATGAAGATACGCAAACAGAAATTATAGAATATAGTGATGAAATCAATATAGGAACATTAGAACCTGGAGAAGTTAAAGTTTTAAGCTATAATATGCTTATTAATGAAATGCCAGAAAATACAGTAGATACAATCAATTTCTCAGTTACTGCAGGAGATGGACAAAAAGAATACAAATCAAATGCGTGGGAAGATAGAGTGAATAGTTTTGATATAGATATGACAATGGAGACAAATACAGAAAGTAGCTATGTAAAATCTGGAGATAGTATTATCTATACAATCCATGCAAGAAATAATAGTACTTCTAAAACATCTGGATTAGTTATCAGAGATGAAATCCCTTCTCAATTAACTGTTAACCGTGTAACCAATAAGGGAGAAGAGGTAGAATTTACAACAAACAATATAGAAATACAAAGTGAAATTCCAGCAAACGGAGAAACTACGATTGTTATCGAAACAGTGGTAAATTATTCAGAAGCTAGAACAGAAGCAGAAACCATTACAAACAGAGCAATTGCAAGTATTTATGGGGAAGAAATTGCAACTACCTCTAATGTAAATCACATCATAGAAGCAGATGTTGTAGATGATAACAATTCAAACGGAAATGACAATGAAAATGGAAATCCTCAAGATACAACTGACGATGAACAAAATGGAAATATTGCAAATGGAGAGCAAATGATTAGTGGTTTAGCATGGTATGACGAAAATGGCAATGGTAGAAAAGATGATACAGAAACAACATTATCAAATGTAACGGTTAGATTATTAAATGTTAATACAAATCAATTGGTAAGAGATGCTAACGGAGACATATTAGAAGAAAAAACAAATCAAAATGGTATGTATGTACTTGATAATATTGCAAATGGTCAATATATTGCTATTTTTGAATATGATGAAACACAATATGCATTAACAACATATAAAGCAGAAGGTGTTAATGAAACAGAAAATTCTGATGCAAGACAAAATGAATTAGTAATAGAAGGGGAAAGACAACAAGTAGCGTCAACAGATATCCTTCGTATCGATTCTGTAAATGTATCAGATATCAACATTGGTTTAATCCAATTACAAAACTTTGATTTAAAATTAGACAAATATGTAAGTAGAATCTTAGTTCAAAATTCTGCAGGAACCATTACAAGAGAATACAACAATGTAACCACAGCAAAAGTAGAATTAGATGCAAAACAAATGCAAGGTTCAAATGTTATTATTGAATATAGTATTGTAGTAACAAATGTAGGAGAAGTAGCAGGATATGCAAGAAGTATTGCAGATTATATGCCAAATGATTTAACATTTAGTTCAGAATTGAACAAAGATTGGTATGAAAGTGGAAATACATTATATACAACTGTATTAGGAAATGACATCATTAACCCAGGAGAATCAAGAACTGTAACTTTAACATTAACAAAAACGATGGGAGAAGATAACTTAGTAACAAGAAACAATGCAGAAATTTATGAAGCATATAATGATTTAGGATTAGTAGATAGCAACTCAACACCAGGAAACAAAGCCAGTGGTGAAAATGATATGGGATCAGCAGATGTAATTGTCAGTGTTAGAACTGGTGGCGTTATCTATATGACAATTGGTATCATGCTTGCGATTATCGTATTAGCAGGAATTGCAACTGGAATTATTGTAAAAAGAAAAAATGCAAAAGAGGAAAATTAGGAAGGAAAGGAGGTAAAAAAATGAGTAGAGTAAAAAAACTACTAATTGGAATGATTGTCATGGCATTTGCTATATTGGCATTTGCAAATATAGCAAATGCAGCATATAGTGTCGGACAAAGTGTTTCTATAACTTATAGGACCTATTTAAATGATCCAAACTTATATTGTGTTGAACACAATCAGGCACTAAAAGGAAGACTAACCTATAAAGTCATCTCAGAAGTAGATATTAGAGGAAATACTTCAACAGACCATACAGGTAAAAGTATTGAAAGCTGGTATAATGCAAAACTTGCACATATATTATCAGCAGATAATGGAGCATACAAAGAAAGTGGACCTGTACAAAATGCTATTTGGAATTATATGTATACATGGATAAGCAATGTAGGACAATATCATGCAGGATTATATAATGGATTTGCTAGTACAGTACCAGGAAATAGTTCTTATTTAGACACAACTTCTTCAGATTATGCTAATGAATTAGCAAATCTAGAAATTACAGATAATACAAATAAAGACGCTATTAGAGTACAATCAGATGGAAATAACATTAGAATTGGACCATTTAATTGGAATTTTTCTGGAACATTAAACAACATAACTGTAAAAGACCAAAATGGAAATGCAGTTAGTGGAATTACATTCCAAACATATACGGGAACAACCATTAGCACAATTGGTGTTGGAAGTATACAATCAGGAAAAGATTTCTATATTTCAATTCCAATCAGTAGTGGAATTAGTAGAATTACAGATATTACAGCAAGTGGAAGTACACAAGTAGAAGGTGTAAAGGTTTGGTTCTTAGAAGCACAAAACGGATATAATTTCCAAAACTTAATTGCCAGAGAGCCATATAAAACACCATATACATATGAAACAACATTTGATTATGACATTGATTTACTAGGAAACTTAAAAGTTATCAAAGTAAATGAAGATAATCATGAAATCAAATTACAAGGTGTTGGATTTAAAATTCAAAACAAACAAACAGGATTATATGTGCATGAAGATGCCAATGGAAACATAACATATGTAAATGAAAGCCAAGCAACAGAATTTGTAACAGACATGAATGGAGAAATTTTAATAGAAAATCTAGTTGTTGGTACATATGTCGCATATGAAACCAAAAACCCAAATTATGGTTATGAAATCATATCAGATGGTGTAGAACATACAGTTGTTGTGGACAAAACAGAAGATTTTGTCATTGGAAACAAACAAATTTATGTAAA
The DNA here is from genome assembly GCA_944387445.1 of uncultured Clostridia bacterium. GTDB lineage: Bacteria > Bacillota > Clostridia > TANB77 > CAG-508 > CAG-269. The sequence goes on from CALXEX010000012.1 coordinate 19,829, forward strand.
ACTTTCTGGATATGTATGGGTGGATAGACAATCAGGAAAACAATCAGAAAGAAATAGTCTATACAGAAATGATTTAAATGATGATACAGACGAATTACTAGAAGGTGTTATTGTTAGATTAATTGATAGAAGAACAGGTGAAGTAGTTAAAAATGATAATGGACAAGACTTCTATGCATTAACACAAGAAATCGACTTAGGTGATAGTATTATCAGATATTATCAATTTGTTGATGTTAGAATTGATAGCCTAGAAAACTATTATATCGAATTCGAATATGATGGATTAACTTATACAAATGTAACACCACATCTATATGATGAACAGGGAAATAACTTACCAAATGGATCAAAAGCTAAAGAAAATCAAAATGTAAGAGATAGATTTAATAAAAACTTTAGTAGAATCGAAGGTGCTTCAGCAGATACAGGTGTTGCATTAGATGAAAACGGAAATGTAGCACATGAATTACATTATAATAGAGATATTGAACAACATAAATCAACCTTAATTAATGAAGGATTACCAGTTGGACAATATCCAATCACAGCAAATACAGATGAAACAGACTTTAGTATAAATGACCAATTTGAATATGGAATGGAAGAAATACCATATATTAACTTAGGATTATTGGAAAGAGGACAACCAGATTTAGCTGTTATAAAAGATATGCAAAGTGTAAGACTTGCAATCAATGGATATCAACATATATATGAATATGCAAACAGATTTGACAATCTAGAACAACAAGAAGCAGATGGAGATTATAGTGATACAGCATTTAATGTTGGTGTTAAATTTGCTAGTGAATATATGGACGATTCATATACAAGAGCCATCTACAAAGCAGATTATGAATATTTCAATGAAGAAGATAAAAGTAGAGAATTAAAAGTATATGTTACATACAAAATAACTGTAAGAAATGAGTCAAGTGACTTGATTTCACAAGTAAATAATTTAGTAGATTACTTTGATAGTCGATATACCATCGTTTCAGCAGGTACAGGTATTAATCAAGAAAATATTCTTACAGGAGATCTTGATTTTACACAAGAAGCATATAATGATGAATATGCAAAAGGAATCATTTATACAAATACAAGAATAGAAGCAGGAAAAAGAACAGAATTCTATGTACAATTTGAATTAAATAGAGAAGCTGTTATTGCCATTTTAAATAATGAAGAAACATTAGACAATGTTGTAGAAATTAATTCATATTCAACATTTGATGGAAATGGAAGTGTATATGCTGGTGTAGATGTTGACTCTAACCCAGGAAATGCAATACCAGGAGATATGTCAACCATTGAAGACGATACAGATAGAAGCCCATCTTTAAAATTAGAAGTAAAAGATGCTAGAGAGCTAACAGGTAAAGTATTCTTAGATTCTACTTCAGGAGAATTACTAACAGGACAAATTAGACAAGGTAGTGGACAATATGAAGAAGGAGAAACTGGAATACCAGGTGTAGAAGTAACACTTACCGAAACTTCAGGAACAGGTTTGGTATATACAGCAACAACAGATGATAATGGTGATTTCTATATCTCAGACTTCATACCAGGAGATTATACATTAACATATACATGGGGAGATGAAACATATACTGTACAAAACTATAAAGGAACCATATATGATAAAGAAAGATATGACGCCAATATGGCCAATAAAGAATGGTATAAAGTAGATGTAGATACAAGATGGACAGATGCAGTAGATGATTATGATACAAGATTAGCAATTGATGCAGAATTAAATGAAATTACAAATGCAACAGAAGCAACTATTCATAAAATGGTTTCTACAGCACCAGCAATGGGAATCGGTGTTGAAAATACAGATACGATTATTACAGATTCTTTAGGAGATGAATTAAAATTCACAATAAAAAATGTAGACTTCGGTATTGTAGAAAGAGCAAGACAAGCATTAGCACTAAATAAAAGAGTAAAAACAATGAAAGTTACTTTGGCAAATGGTACAACATTAGTAGACTTTGAGATTACAGAGGATGGAAGATTAGAAGGTCAAACAGCAAGTGTAACTTACTTACCACCATCAGAGAATTCAATACCTAAAAATGGAATGGTAAGACTTGAGATGGATAATGAATTATTACAAGGATCAACATTACAAGTAGGATATGAGATTCGAGCAGATAATAATAGTGAATTAGACTATATCTCAGAAAACTATTATAAATATGGAATCATAGAAGGAAATGTTGTAACTTTGACACCATCAGCCATTGTTGATTACCTAGATGCAGATTGGGGATTTGATGCAACCAATAATCCAGATTGGGAAATTGTACAAAAAGATGATTCAAGATTAGCATTAGCTGTAGAAGTTATGGATGCATTAACAACGAAAAATGTAACAATCTTATACACAGAAGCATTAGCAGGATATGACTTAAGACCAACAGAAAGTGCAACAGTTATGTTAAATGCAACAAAATACTTAAATGCTTCAGAAGATATTGAACTAGAAAATGAAACAGAAATTGTAAAAGTAGAAAAACCAGGCGGAGGCAATATTACATTTACACCAGGTAACTATGTACCAGGTACAGGACCAGCTGTGGAATGTGATGATGATATGGCAGAACTAGTCTTAATTACACCAAATACTGGTGGAAACTATAATTACATGATACCAATAGGAATCACAGTTCTTGCATTTATTATAGTAGGTGCTGGTGTAGTCATCATTAAGAAAAAAGTATTACATAAATAAAGTGCATAAATAAAAAAATATGAGACTGATTTCAGTCTCATATTTTTTGGTTGAATGTCAAGTTGGGGTAGAAAACTTAAAAACAGTTTTCTGCCTCAGTTTTTTTTTTTTATTAATAGGAAAAGCTACGCAAATAAGCATTTGTCGAAATATATATTAAAATATTAAAAAAAATAAAAAAAATGTAAAAAAAATAAAATATAATGATATTGAAAGATTCAAAAAAGACCTTCCCTAAAAGAAAAAAAGCAAAAATTGGATTTTGTGGAAAACATTCACATTGAAAATCTCGAAGAGAAAGTGTAATGTATTATATATAGGAATATAATTGTTTTTATGGAGGTTACTATGAAGGGAAAATTTGTTAAAAAAATTGTTATGCTAATTTTGGTTTGTATATTAATGTTATTAGATGTTTTCATTATTAGCAAACAAATTGTTCAAGCTGAAGGAGAAGATATCTCAAAACAAGAGGAAACAAAAATAACTATTGAACAAGGAATAGAAAAATACTTTGAAGTGGAAGAAAATCAAATATTATTGCAACAAGAAATAAGTGTTATATTAAATAAAGAAGATAAAATAAAAACTTCAGAGAACTTAATAGTAAATGTTCCTATAATAGGTGAGTATGCACCAAATTCTGCGATTGTATTATTAAATGGTATAAAATTGCCAGATAATACATATATTTATGATCTTCAAAATAAAAAATTAGAAATAAATATAAATGCAGAAAATCAATTAGAGTCATTTGATAATAAACAAAATATTTATACAATTATTTATACTTATTTTGAAATGCCAATTCAAGAAAAAATAATGACAAAATTAGATACAAACGTAAAAATCAATATAGATAGTGAGGGAGAAGTTACAGCAACAAACGAGCAAGAAATTGAAACAGAAATAAAAGGATCAAATATATCACTAACAGGAGCTATGACAAAAGAAGTATATAAAGGATATTTATATCAAGGAACACAATTTTGTACATCATATGCAGAAATTAATAGAATAGAAATATCAAATACAAATAATTTGGAGAATATTATAATTCGTAATGCTTATGAGAGATTTATAGAAGAAGATAAAATTATCAATTCTACTACAAATCAAGAAGAAATTATTGAGACTGAAAATGAAGTAAACCAATCATTATATTATACATTGACAAGAGTAAATAAAAATGAAATGATTAGAATACTGGGAAATGAAGGAAAAATTACGATTTATAATTTAGATGATGAAATGTTGGCAGAATTTAATAAAGATACAGAAACAGATGAACAAGGAAATATTATATTTACATATAATGGGGAAACAACAACAGGAATAAAGATAGTAACAACAAAACCATTACAAGAAGGAAGAATTGATTTTTATCATGAAAAAGCAATAAAAGCGAATATTGGCTACACAAGAGAAGATATTGAAAGATTTGACTATGTAAGGGAAACGATTCAAGCCAATGATGAGATGATGGTAATGAATATGCATTTAACAGAACCCTCAACACAATTTGATGTTAATGTGAGCAAGATAGAATATTCGACAATGAATATCAACAAAGATGTTGATATTAGTATTACATTAAAAAACAATCAAAATAATATGTGTTTGTATGAAAATTCAGAAATAGAAATTGTATTTCCAGAAGCAGTAAAAAATTTAGAAATACAAGATCAAGTAAACCTTTTGTATGATTCAGAATTAAGCATAAAAAATACATATGTTGATGGTAATGTTATTCATATCACATTAGATGGAGCCCAAACAAATTATAAAGAGATTGCTACACAAATTAATTTGAAAGTAAATATTGAATTTGATAAAACACTAACAAATAGAACATCTGAGATAGTAACAAAAATAAGAAATAAATCAGAAGAAGTGGAAAATAGAAAAGAAGTTAGTATAACATCTCCAAGAGAATTTATTACAGTTAATAATATACAAGAGTTGGGGGTTGAAAGTTATGGAGAAGAAAAACAAGTAACAACTGAAATAACAAAAAAATCAGACGAAAAAACTATGCAAGTTAAATCTGAAGTTATCAACAATACAGGCAACATAAGTTCTATAAAAATATTAGGAGAATTTCCAACAAATGATAGTGAAAACAATTTAGGAGCCATTGTCAATACACCAATTCAAGTTGATGGAGTAAATGCTACAATTTATTATAGTACAAATGAAGAGGCAACAGAAGATATTGGGGATGATAATAATGGATGGGTTAATGATATTAATACAATATCTGATGTAAAAAAATATTTAATTATTATTGATGAAATATATCCAGATAATAGTGCAAGATTTACATACTCTGCCTATATTCCTGCTAACTTAGAATATAACCAAAAAGCAACAGAGGGGTATACAGTATATTATACTGATTCAGAATCAAATGTTAATAATAAAGCAGATGCAACAAATGTTTTAATGACAACAGGGGATGGACCTATTGTTGAAGCAAATCTAATAGCTAAGATAAATGGAGAAGAAATTAATACAGGTGATACTTTAAAAGCCGGTGAAAAAATAAGATATGAAGTTAATTTGAAAAATACAGGAACTATGGAAGCTAATAATGTAGCAGTTGATTTAACTGTTTCACAGTCAAATAATGCCGAAAATAATGAAGTTGCAAGTTTGGAGGTAGAAACTATTGCCCCAAATGAAACAAGAACAGTTACTTATGAAAAAGAAATTCCTGCAGATTTAAATGAAGATATTACGATAACAACAAATACTACAGTTACATATGAAGAAGAACAGAAAAATACGAATGAAGTAGTTTTAAATGTAGAACCTTCTGCAATTGTAGGCAATGTAAGATGGGATACAATGGAAAATCGTTATGACGAAAATGGTAACATAATAGGTGAAGCAGTATTTACGCAAGGAAATACAATTTCTTATGTAGCAACTATTACCAATAATACAAATGAGATTCAAAGTGATTTAGTTTTACATTGGGAATTACCAGAGTATTGTGAACTAGTGGCTCAACAGAAGGTCATTGGTAATGATAATTCAAACAAAGAAGACTTAGAAGTAACAAAAGATTTGGTTTTGGAAGATTTACAACCTGGAGAAAGTATTGAAATATATATATTAGTATATTTAGGAGAATTCGATACAAAAACAGAAAAGGTTTACGCAATAGCTAGTGTTGAACAGAATGGTGATATATATCGATTAGGTAAAACGGAAGAAAGAGTTGTCTATAATGCTCCAAAGTTTATTGATGTTAAATTAACTGCCAATGATGAGGATGATTATGTAAAAACAGATAATGAAATAAATTATACATTAACAATAACAAATAATAATCCTGTAAGTATAAATGCTCTAATTAGAGATGAAATACCAACACAATTAACAATATTAGAAGTTGATACAGATAATGGAGAAGTAGAAAGAACAGGAAATTATATAGTAGTTTCAAATATTAGTTTGCAACCAGGTGAAACAACAACTATTACAATAAAAACAATTGTAAACTATGTAGAAATAGCAGAAGATGAGATAATAGAAAATCAATTCACATTATTAACTGGAAGCAATATCGAATTAACATCAAATACAGTAAGACATATGATAGATAGACAAAGCGAAAATCCAGAAGAACCAGAAGATCCAAACAATCCAGATAATCCAGATAATCCAAGCAATCCAGAAGAACCATCAAATCCAGAGAATCCAAATCAACCATCAACAGAAACATATAAAATTAGTGGTACAGTATGGCTAGATAATTCACTTGAAGGTAGAAGAGATGATAATGAAAGTGGAGTTAGTGGAATAAATATATATTTAATGAATGCACAAACAAATCAGATAACAGATGTTTCAACAATGACAAACGCAGAGGGATTCTATACATTATCTAATATACCAAATGGAGAATATATAGTGGTGTTTGATTATTCTTCAACACAATATGGATTAACAAAATATCAAGCATCTGGAATAGAAAATAATAGAAATTCAAAAGCATTAGAAAAACAAATAAACATATTTGGTGTAGAAAAGACATGTGGGGTTACAGATATAATTACAATCAATGGAGGTAGCATAGGTAATATCAGCATGGGACTAACAAAATTAGAGGATTTTGACCTAAAAATAGATAAATATATAAGTAGAGTCACTGTAAAAACACAAAATGGAACAACTGTATATAGTTATAATGATGTACAGTTAGCAAAAACAGAAATAAATGCAAGAAAGATTAATAATGCAGAGATAGAAGTTGAATATACTATAAGAGTAGCAAATGTAGGACAAGTAGATGGATATGCAAGAAGTATTGTTGATCATATACCAGATGGATTTACATTTGATCCTACTAAAAATAAAGATTGGTATAGTTCCGGAAATGATATTTATAGTGTTATATTAGCTAATGAAAAAATTGCAGTAGGTGATTCAAAAGTGTTAACATTAACATTGACAAAAGATTTATCTGAGGATGCAACAGGGACTTTTACAAACCATGTTAATATAGATGAAAGCTATAATGAATTTGGTATATCAGATACAAATGCTAGAAGTGGAAATGATTCAAGTTCAGCAGAATTAATCATTAGTATAGGAACAGGTACGGTTGTTCTTTACACTATGCTAACCTTATCAATTATAGGAATTATGGGAATAGGTATATATGCTATAAAAGTAAAAGTTTTAGGTGTGAAAAATGAGGAAAGGGGGTAAGTTATGTCAAACAAGTTAAAAACATTAAGTGTTATATTAATAGGAGTTATAGCATTAGTGTTAGTAAGTTATTGTCAAAAATCAATGGCGTTAGGAGTGGGATGGACAGTATATTTGACAGCAAATTCAAATAAAGAAATGAATTTAAATAATCTTGCTAGCCATGAGTCAAGTTACTTCTGTATTCAAGAAGGACAACCATTAAATGAAAATACATTATTTACAGTAAAAAACGAAATTAATATTACTGGAGATAATGAGATAGATTATGTTATGTGTTATATTGCAACTCAAGCCAATGCGGATAGTACCCCTCAAAATTCAGCTAATCCAAATTATTCTCTAAAACAAAAGTCAGTATATGCATATTATTCTATATGGCAAGAAAAGCATGGATTACATTATGCATATGGTTCTCCGGTTGAATGTCAAGATGATAGTTGGATAAATACTGCTAGAGAAAAGTTTGCAAAATGGGAAAAAGCCAAAAATGCAAGTATTACAAATAATAAAACAGTCAGTAGCTTAAAAAAGGAAATATATAATTATAATGGACAATCATATATAAAAGTGGGGCCTTTTAACTTTACATATACAGGACAAGATCCAAATGTGACTATAAATGTTACTGACCAAAATAAAAATAGCCTTTCTGTATTATATGGTGTATATAGTGGATCAACACTTGACGTAACATCAACATTTTCAGCAAAAGAATATTCTGGAAAAGATTTCTATGTGTTAGTAAGTCCAAATTCAGGAGCGACAGCTCTTAACTTAGAAGTAACATTAACAGATAACAGAGAAGATTACAGTGGTACTGTATCTATATTACAAGCTGATGGAAGTACCAATGGACATTCATGGCAAAATGTTATTCACATAGTAGGTAGTGTGACTCCAAAACAAACTCAAGACCACACTTCAATAGATAATATACCATTAACAGGAGATTTGACAATTATAAAAACAGATAAGGATTCAGGTGCAAAATTAGATAATGTAGGATTTATATTATATAATACACAATTAGGTCAGTATGTTGCTTCAACAAGTGAAAACGCAGTGGCAACTTATACTACTGATAGAAATGCAGCAAAAGAATTTATTTCTGGAGCAGATGGAAATGCTGGCGAAATTTTAATAAAGAATTTATTAGTTGGAACATATGAAATTTATGAAACAGAAAATCCAAACTATGGATATACAGTTGATGTTGATCAATCATTGTCAACAGTTCAAGTTGGATCAGGTGAAGATTCAATAGAGCTTCCTAATGAAAAACAAACAGGTAACCTAAGAATTGAGAAAAAAGATGCAGACAATTCTGATATAAAATTACAAGGTGTAAGTTTTAGAATCAGAAAAAATATATCTGTTGAGGACGAAGAAGCGCTTGCAGACTTTGTCGAAGGAAGAGGAGACGTCAATGGAAATGGATATCTAGAAGAGGATGATTTGCAAGTTATCTTAAGATATGTTTCAGAAAAAATAGATCTTACAGAAGAACAATTAGAACAAGCAGATGTGAATGGTGATGGAGAAGTAGATGTTGCAGATATGCGTTTACTATTAAGAAAAATACAAAGTACGGGATATGTGGTTGGTATGGAATTAAATACAGCAGGAGAATTAACACCAATTACCACAGCAACAGGAAGTGTACATTTTGATAGTATGACAACAACCAATAATCCTCAAGAGGCAACTATATTTGTTACAGACGAAAATGGATTGATACAAATATATAATATGTTAACAGGCAGTTATATTATAGAAGAAATATCTGTAGGAGATAATTTTGGTTATGATGTAGATCCAAACTTTATTAGTTGGGAAATTACAAATAGTGATGGAACAGTTGATACTGTAGATTTATCAACATCTGCAATAGTAGAAGTAACAAGACAATCATCTACAGAAACAAGTACTACGGAATCACAAAATGCAAATATAGTCGTTGACAAAAACAGAAGAAAATTCATCAAAATTAATGGATATGCATGGGAAGAAAAGACAGATGGTAAAAACAGTACAAAAGACTCTATCTATAATGATGGATCAACTGATAGAAGATTGGAACATGTAACTGTTAGATTAAAAGATGCTGATGGAAATATCATTAGAGATGGAAACAAAATAGCAGAAACAACGACAAATGCAAATGGTGAATATGTATTTGGTAATTATGACGAAAATCCAAATGCAATGAAAATAGAAATAGATGATTTAGTAGGTGCATATATTGAATTTGAATATAATGGTATGAGTTATCAAACAATTGATATAAATACAAAATTTGATGACTATACAGAAACGACTTCAAATGGAAATACAGTTATGAAATATACAAGTAATACAAATAAAGCAACAGACTCTGCAAAGAGAGATGAATTTAATAATGAATATGCAACCATAAGCCAAGGAATATCTTCAGATACTAATGGAAATAAGATACATGATATAAAATATAATTATGATTCAACAAATCATAAAAGTACAGTTATCTATGGAGATAATGTCCTATACGGATATGAAGGACAGGCATACCCAATTGCTGGAGTATATCCACAATACACCATTCAAGCAGTAACAGCAAAAAGTGAAACAAATGCACTTTGTACAGGACTAACACCAGAAAAAATCAGACAAGATGCCGTAGTAGAAATTGGTGGATTAAACTTAGGTGTAGAAGAAAGATCAATGCCAGACTTAGCAATTGTACAAGATATGGAACATGTACAAATTAGTCTAAATGAGTATACACATACATATCAATATGCAAGAAGATTTGATGATCCAAGTGAATATGCAGGTGGAGACCCATTTGATACTACCGTTAAATTTGCAAACAAATATATAGAAAACTCATATTCAAGAGAAGTTTACTCATCAGATGTTTCATATAATAGCCAAAATGCAGATAGTATGCAAGTATATATTACATACATAGTAGCATTAAGAAATGAGTCAGCTGATGTGGTTAGTAACATTAAAACATTATCAAATTACTATGATGAAAGATATGATGCCATATATGTAAGAGACGATTCATTCGTAAGAAATGATGATGGAATGATGATAGAATATGGAGAAGACATAAGCTCTGAACCAGATGAAAGCTATCATGAAAATGGTATGAAGAAAGAAAATATATTTGCAAATTATGTAATAGAACCATCACAAACAAGATATCTAACAATTACATATGAATTAAGTAATGAAGCTATCAATTCACTGTTAAATCTTAATGACATTACTTTAGATTCTGTAACAGAAATCACATCATATTCTACTTATACGGATGGAACTAGACCTTATGCAGGAATTGATATAGATTCTGCACCAGACACAGTAAATATAGAGGTACAAGATAATAAAGTCAGCATACAAAATACCATGGAAGATGATACAGATAAAGCACCAACATTAGAGATTATACCAACTGAAGGAAGAATCTTAAAAGGAACTGTTTGGGAAGATAATGCTATTCAAAGTTTATTGGAACAATCAGGATATGACAAAGAAAGAAAAGGTAATGGTATTTATGATAATGATGAAAATGTTGTTAATAAAGTAACCGTAGATTTAATGACAGGTACAGACGCAAATAATTTACAACCAGCATACTTATATAAGGAAGATGGAACACGTGTCATTGCAACTACAAAAACAAATGAACAAGGAAATTATACATTGTCTGGAGTTATACCAAATGCAGATTATCTTTTAAGATTTACTTATAATAATAATAGTGTTATTTATGACCCAGCGGGTAACATAATAGAAAATGTAGATGTTGATAATTATAAATCTACTATTTACAGAGGCGGTATAAAAGAAGAAGACCAAGGATTAGATTGGTATAAAGAAGAAACAAGTAAGTTCGAAGATGCAAAAAGATGGTCAGATGCAAAAGATACTGTTGGAGAGATGGAAGATGGAACAGTAATACCTGATATTGTACAAACTAGAACGACACAAGATACAGAAATCAATTATGGAACTGTTACAGAAGATAAACAATTATCATCAATTAGTGCTGACACAGCAAATTTTGAAATCGAATTAGAATATGACATTAATGACATCAATTTTGATCACATTAGTGCATATAATAATCAATTAGTATGGGTATTTGACAATATGGACTTTGGTATTATAGAAAGACCAAAACAAAGTCTAGAAGTAGATAAGCAGGTAGCTAATTTGAAAATTACATTAGCTAATGGAACAACGCTTATCAATGGAGACCCAAGAACTCAAAACTTATCAGGTGTCAGAGTATTAGATAATCATGATGTATATATCGAAATTGATAATGAAATTATACAAGGTTCAACTTTGACGGTAACATATGAAATATCTGTAGATAATACAAATTGTGAAATAGACTATAATGATGAAGATTACTATATTTATGGAATCCGACCAGCAGATTATCAAAATGTATATAAAATTGCGAGAGTTGTGGACATGTATGATTACTTGCCAAGTGAATTGTTATTCCAAGAAAGTACAAATACTAACTGGGAGAAAATTGCAATACAAGATACGGATAAAGGAACAATCCTTTCAGATGAGGTATATGAGGCAGTAAAAGGACTTCAAAATATTGTTCACTTGAAAACAGCAGTATTTAAAGATATGCTACCAGGTACAAAAGCGGTAGATACGACATTGGTTGTATCAAGACAGTTATCAACATCATCAGATGATTTAACATATGAAAACGATGTAGAGGTTATTAAATTAGAGGATAGAGCAACATATAATTCAACACCAGGAAACTATGACCCAACGACAAATACACCAGATGAATTAGATGATGGAAATGTACCTGTAACGATTACAGCACCAACTGGTGGCAATAGACAATATTTCTTATATGGAGCTCTTGGAATTAGTTTACTAATCATTGTTGGAGTAGGTATTGTCTTTATCAAGAAGAAAGTATTATAGGGACGTGTCAAATTGTTCAGAAATGGAACAAAAGGGACAGAACTATAAAATAAGGAAATCTATATAAACTTTTATATAGATTTCTTTTTTTGCTATATTGCTTTTTTTGACATTCTGTAATAAAATAAAAAGCATAAAACGGAAGAAAAAAGAATATAAAAAAAGATAAAATAAAAAAACAGTATATTCTGTAAAAAAGTTATTAGTAATCACTTACTAAAAAAGACAAAAACCACAAAAGACAAGTAGTAAAATATAGCATATATTTAGGTAAAGGTGGTATGTGAATATGTTTCAAAATATAAATGAATATACAATACAAGATAGAAAAAAAGAAGTGGTTAGTAAATGGTCAGAAGTTATCAAGCCCAATAATATCATCATGTATATCTTATCATTTATGTTGTCACTAGTAGGCATAGGAGGTAGTTTTTCCTTATTTAGTATTAGTATATTAGGGGCTTGTTTCTCATCCTCAATTCCCCTTTTAGGTGTCGTTATTGTATCTTTAATAGGAAACATCATAAAATTTGGTGTAGGAGGAGGATTAGAGTATTTTCTAACTAGCCTTGTATTTTTTATTAGTTTATTCATCATAAAACCAAAATATAACGAAGAAGAGAGAAATGAAAAGATTAAAGTTGGTAAAAACATATTTATAGCTGTTTTTATCATACAAATAATAAAAGCATTATTTTCTACACTTACATTTTATGATATCTTATTAAGCATTACATATACAATCATTACGATTGCATTTTATAAAATATTTGCAAATTCTATTTCTGTCATTGAAAATTTTGGAGAAAAAAAGGCATTTTCTATTGAAGAAGTGATTGGGACAAGTTTGCTATTAGCTATAGCCGTAAGTGCTTTCTCAGATTTATCCATCTTAGGATTTTCAATACGAAATGTACTTAGCATATTTATTGTGTTAATTTTAGGATGGAAAAATGGTGTATTAGTAGGAGCAACTTCTGGTGTGACGATTGGTGTAACACTTGGAATTATTACAGGAGGAGAACCAATTATTATAGCTGCCTACGCGATTTCTGGTATGGTAGCTGGATTTTTAAATCGTTTTGGTAGAATTGGTGTTATTGTTGGATTTTGTATAGGAAATGTCATATTAGCATATGCATCAAATGGATATACAGTAGAATTAATCTATTTCAAAGAAATCTTATTGGCGTCTATTCTTCTATTAGCAGTACCAAAAAATGTTCAAATTGATATAGAAGAATTCGTAGGCGGTTCCAAATTTTTACCAATATCTAGAGAAAGAAGCCTAACAAGAGAGAAAGAAACGGTTGAAAAATTAAATACTGTATCAGAAACAATCAAAAAAATGGCAAATGCTTATGCAAATGACACGAAAAAGGAATATTCTATCGAAGAAAAAGAAGAAAACAAGCAAATATTTATTACAGAATTATTAAACAATTTAGAACCATATAAAGATAACTTATTATATGAAGATATTGCAAATGTAAATGGGAAAATTGTAGATGAAATCTTTAGTTTCTTATTAGAAAAGCAAGAGATTGAAAGAGAAGATTTATTAAAAATCTTTGCAGACTGCAATAGTTATATTATAGGATTTGATGATAAAGAAGTTAGTGGATATTTAGAAGAAAATATATTACAAATATTAAGAATCATAAATATCTCTTATAAAGTTAGTAAAAACAATTTTGTTTGGAAAAGAAAATTAGAAGAAAGCAAAAAAAATATGGAAACACAATTAAGAGGTGTTTCAAAAGTGATATCTGGCATTGCAAAAGATATTCAAAAAGATACTGTGAAAGAAGAAGACTATACAAAACAAGAAATTGAAGTGATTGAATTATTAAAACAAAAAGAAATAAAAGTAGAAGAAGTTTCTATCCATAAAAAGGATAGATATATCATTCATGTTTTGCTTGAAGAAATGGCAGATAATCGTGTAATAGAAAATATACTTACTAAAATTTTAAAAGAAAAGATGATTTTGAATGATGAAAACTCTACGGAAACAGACTTAATCTATATTTCAGATGATAAATATGTGATTGGTTTTGCAACAGCAGATTCTAGTAAAAATCAAAGCGAAGTTTCAGGAGACAATTTTATCAATACAAGACTAAAAGATGGAAAATATGTGATTGCATTAAGTGATGGAATGGGAACTGGAAGAAAAGCAAATGAAAGCAGTATGCAAGCACTAGCAATGTTACAAAACCTATTAAAATCTGGATTTGATAAAGATAGTTCTATTAAATTAATTACTTCTAGTTTAATTAGCAAAAATGATGAAATTTTTGCAACACTAGATATTGCGATTATAGATTTATATAAGGGAACGATTGAATTTATAAAAAGTGGAGCATGTCCAACTTATATAAAGAAAAATAAAAAAGTACAAATTATAAAATCAAATTCACTTCCAGCAGGAATGGTTAATCAAGATAATATACAAGTATTTGATACAGACATACAAAGTGAACAAATTATGCTAATGTGTACAGATGGTATTTTAGATTCAAATATAGAATATAAAAATAAAGAATTATGGATTAAATATTTATTAGAAGATATTGAAACGAAAAATACGAAAAAAATTGCAGATATTATATTAAATGAAGCGATTGATAACAATTTTGGAAAAACAAAAGATGATATGAGTGTTATTGTATGTAAGTTTATGAAAAAAGATGAATAAAATGATGTATGATAATTACTAAAGAAGGAGGCAAATATTTTGAGTAGAGGAAGAAGATATGAGGAACCAAAGTTAAATATGAAAAAAGTTTTTGCAGTCATTTTAGCCATTGTTGTGATTATTATGTCTGTATTTATTATAAGAGGAATTTTCAAAAAAGAAAGTAATAGAGGAGAAATTTCTAGTAAAACATATTTTTCAGCATATGAAAACAATAAATGGGGGGTTATTGATGAAAATGGAGATATAGTCATAGATCCATCTTATGAAGAAATGATTATTATTCCAGACAACAAAACAGATATCTTCCTTTGTACATATGATGTAAATTATGATACAGGAGAATATGCAACCAAAGCTTTAAATAGAGAAAACAAAGAGGTCTTTACAGATTATACAAAAGTGGAAGCCATTAGTAATCATGATGAAAACAATACTTTATGGTATGAAGATAACGTATTAAAAGTTCAAAAAGACGGAAAATGGGGAGCTATCAATTTTGAAGGAAATACAGTATTGCCTACTGAATATGACAGTATAGAAGCTATACCAGGCGTAGAAAATGCTTTACGAATCCAGAAAGATGGAAAATATGGAGTAGCAGATAGAGAAGGAAGAATCATTTTAGATACAAATTATACGGAAATCACCAATTTAGGAAAGACAAATAGAGATGGCTATATTGTAAAAGATGATACAGGATTATATGGTATTGTGGATTCTTCTAAAAAAGTAATTTTACAAAATCAATACCAAGAGATTGAAAAAATATATGGAAATGATTTATATGTGGTAACACAAGATGGAAAGCAAAAGGTAGTAAACAATAATGGAGAAGATGTTTTAACACAAGGATTTGAACAAATTGCAGGAATATTAAAAACAAAAGACCAAGGTGTGATTTACATTTCAAACGGAAAATATGGTGTAATGAACTTGACAGGAGAAGTAAACATAGAGGCACAATATGATAACTTAGTAGAAGCAAAGGCAAATGTCTTTATTGCTACGAAAGAAGGAAAACAAGGAATTGTTGATATAGATAATAATGAAAAAGTACCATTCCAGTATCAAAATATTTCATATAATGAAACAGGAGATATTTATATTGCAGAAGATGAAAGTTATAATAGTAATATCTTGAACAACAATTTTGATGTACAACAAACAGGAATCTTAATTGAAATCAACACAACTGCGGGTTATTTTGAATTAAGACAAAATGATGAATATAAATACTATAATTTCAAATTTGAAGAAAGAGATAAAACACAAATTTTAACAAATAATACATTATATCTAGATAAAAAAGATAACAAATATGGATATGTAGACAAAGATGGAAATGTTGTGGTAGAATATATTTATGATGATGCAACAGAACAAAATGAATATGGATTTTCAGCAGTCAAAAAAGATGGAAAATGGGGTGCAATTAATAATAAAGGAGAAGTTGTACAAGAACCTACATATAATTTAGACGATTATTTAGTTGTTGACTTTATTGGAAAATGGCATTTAGGAAAAGACTTAAATATGAATTATTATAATCAAGAGTAGGAAACAAATGAATTTTAAATTTCATTTTAAAGTTAAATATAAAAATGATATGTGCCGATAAATTATGATAAAAAGAAATTAATTTTAATAAAAAAGGTGATAAACATGGAACTAAAGATAAACTATCAATACACATATTTTATACATCCTTTTGTTGTAAAACAAAAGAAATATCAAAAATATATATTACGATTATTAAAAGATAAAAATTGTAAATTAAAACGATTTGAAAAAGAAAAAGATTTACGCTTATATAAACATTTTACACCAAAAATGAGAGATTTTCTTTTCTCTAGTTTTAGTTTTACAAATGCAAAATATGCAAGATTTAAAGAAATGCCAATAGAAACACAATCAGCCGTACTTTCTAAATATCCTTGTACCATATTTGAATATACCATAAAAAATGACATACAAGGGAAGGCAGGAGAAGGAAAAGGTATTTTCTTTAAAATACGAAAAATGGAAATCATCTGTTTTCAAACAGGAATCTGTTTCTTGTGTATGAAGACAAATATAGAAGATAATCCAACTTTTTCAGATGTCTTAAATTTCAATTACAAATTTAGAGACATTAAGCAAGATAATAGAACATTAAACAATTATGATAAGATCAATATACAAACAGATAGTTTTGCCAATATAGATAAACTAACAGATTTTATAAAGGAACTAACAGGTTCTAATGTAGAGGCAATTAAATTAGATATCAATACAGAACGATTTTTAACATTTTCCTATGTATGTATAGAACAATCAGCATGGAATGTAGACAACCCATTTGAAAATATAGAAAATCACTTTATAAAATTTGCTAGATTCTTACCTGCTGACAACTCAGCAAGTTTAAAAGAACAAGATATTTTATCATTATCAAAATGGAAATATACAAAAATGGGAATTACAAAATATGGTGTTACATTATTTTCATCATCAATAGATATCAATAATTATACGATTCTACCAAATGAATTTGAACAACAATATTTGTATACTTACATATTTGAATTATATAAGAAAATATATTTGAAAAAACTAAGTTTAGAATTTAAACATTTAACAAAAGTGAAAAGCGTAAGAAAAGAATTCATATCTTTCACAAAAAATGTGTGGATTCAAGAAGTAACAGAAGATGAAATAGGAACAATGTTTGACCATAAAGTAAAAGAAATGTTAGGATCAGAGCAATTGTATCGTGAAGTAAAAAATGAATATGATGTATTATACAAAGAGTTAAATATTGAAAAAAATAAGCATATCACAATTGCCATTTCTATTATTTTAATTGCTTCATTGGTATTTAATATATTGAATTTTATGTTATTATCAAGATATTAGGGATAATTGGAACCAGGTCCATTTGGCCCATGGTATTTAGGTATAAGTGGTTAGAGCCCGATGATATATAAAATATTTTTTGAGTTTTCCTGCTCATTCCATTCAAAAAGAACTCATAAGGCTTTCTCATGAGCCTCTTTCACTCAGACCCTCTCGTAAACTCGAGTACCGTGAACATCCCTCATTCGAAAACCTAATGAGTTCTATTTTTCATTCCAATCGAACGTCAAACTTAAAAAAATATTTTATATATCATCGGGCTCTAGCTATTTATTACAATGGAATGGTTTTAGAAAAAAAGAAAAGGAAGAATAGTATGAAAATCAGTTGCGGAACAGATATTATAGAAATCAATCGAATCAAAGAAAGTATAGAAGATTTAGGAACAAAATTTTTAGAACGTGTATATACAGAAAAAGAAATAGCATATTGTGAAAGTAAAAAGAAACAAAAATATCAACACTATGCTGCCAGATTTTCTGCAAAAGAAGCGATATTTAAAGCAATATCAAGTGGATTACATAACAAGTATGACATAGGTTGGAAAGATATAGAGGTCGTCAATGATGAAAATGGAAGACCACATGCCAAATTATTACATATAGAAATACCAGAAATAGAAGAAATGGACATTAGTATTTCACATTGCAAAGAATATGCTACAGCAAATGTAGTGGTGATATGGAAAAATGTCGCATAAGGATCTGATCCCTATGCGACATTTTGTAAAGGGGGTAGCTAGAAAATGGAGTTTTTTGATAGTCATTGTCATTTAGATGATGAAAGATTTGACGAAGATAGGGAAAAGTTGATAAGTGAAATAAAAAAAGCAAATATTACAAAATTTGTTTCAGCAGGGTATAGCCTAGATGGTTCTATAAAAGGTGTGGCATTATCAAAAACATATGATTATATATATACTACCTGTGGGATTTCTCCTAATGATATTCCACAAAATGAAGAAGAATTGTGGAAAGATATTGAAATAATAAGGAATATAGTGGAAGACAATATAAAAGATAAAAAAATTGTAGCAATTGGCGAAATTGGATTAGATTATTATTGGGAAAAGGATTTACAAAGGAGAAAATTGCAGAGACAAGCTTTTATTAAACAAATAGAGATGGCAAATGCATTGGACTTACCAATCGTGATACATACAAGAGAAGCGGTTATGGATACTCTTGAAATTTTGAAGGAACATATAGTAAATAAAAAAGGTGTATTTCATTGTTGCCCATTAAATAGAGAATTAGTGAAAGAAGCGCTAAAGCTTGGATTTTATATTTCATTTGCAGGTCCTGTTACATTTAAAAATTCTAAAAATGCCAATGAAATCATAGAAATGGTACCAGATGATAAGATGTTAATTGAGACAGATAGCCCTTATTTAGCACCAGAGCCAGTAAGAGGAACAAGAAATGACCCAAGAAATGTGAAATATATTGCTCAGAAGATAGCAGGGGTAAAAGAAATACCCTTAGAGAGAATTGCTAAAATAACATATGAAAATGCAAGTCGTATTTTTGGGATTTTAAGAACAATCTAAAAGCCCAAATAAATATATGAAAGGAAAGAAAATAAAATGCAATTAGATGAAAGAAGAATTTTAGATACTGCACAAGGTGTAAAAAACGGAACAAACACAAGAGAAGATTTAAAGAATTTATTAGGTGGAGAAAGATTAAACGATATCTTTGATGAAGGAACAGTAAATGCCTTATTAGATACATTAATTGAGAATGGGAAAATTCATAGTATGATACAAAATGGAAATGGATTAGATATACTAGAAGGTTTAGTTAATCAAGAAATAAAAGGCGATTTATCTAATTTTTATATGATAAATCCCGAATATATTTTAAAGCTATCTTCAGAGCAACAAAAGAATATAGCAGATAGTATCTCTAATGGGAGACCAGAATTATCAAAAGCTCTGCAGATTATGTGGAGCAAAAAAATTAGAACAGAAGCTTGTACCACAAAAAGCAGTGATAACATTCCTATGTTACAATTAAATATTAAAGCAAATGAAATAGAAAAACAAGAATTTGTGCAACAATTATATGAACAAGAAGGTATTGAAGCAAATGGATATTTTTTAGGATATGAGAAAAATACATTTTTAGTAAATTTGTCAGGAGATAAATTATATGATTATTTACAAGGAGAAAATATACCAACTGCTCAAGAAGAAAAAGAAAATATTTTTGCAAGTATAATGAAAGAAAATTTACAATTTTGTAAAGAGATGCATGAAAGTTATGTAAAAAATGATATGGATACAAAAGAAATAGATGAGGAGATAATGAGAAGTAAAAAGTGGCTCACAGAATTTGAAAATAGAAATCATCATAAAAGTGAAAAGCAGCAAGAAGCACAAAGCCAAGAAAGTAGAAAAGATTGGGAATTAGAACCTGAAATGAAAAAACAAATACAAAAAAATAGCGCAGAAATTGCTAAAAATCATAGAAAGCAAGCGCAACAAGAACAACAATTGCAAAATGAAAACCAAATACCTACACAAACTGCAGGAGAGGGTATGGAATTATAAAACATAAAAAGAGCTAGAAAAATCTTTTTGGAAGGACATTTCTAGTTCTTTTAGTTTTTAAAAATGTTTAAAATTAATACTTTAAATTTCTCAAAGCTTCAATTCTATCAGCTGTACTAGGGTGTGTAGACCATATATTGGTGGTCTTTTTTTTGCCGTTTTTCTTAAAAGGATTTACAATATACATATTTGCAGTAGCTGAATTTGCCGTTTCTAATTCATTTGGGTCATTTTCTAATTTTTCCAAAGCAGAGATTAAACCATCTGGGTTACGTGTAAATTCTACAGCAGTACTATCTGCTAAAAATTCTCTTTTTCTTGATAAAGCAAGTTGCATCAAAGAGCCAAAAATAGGAGCCAAAATTAGAAAAACTAATCCAATTAACATCAAAATACCATTTGCTTTGTTATCACTATCATTGTCTTTTACACCACCCCAAAACAAAGCACGTGAAAATAAATCAGATAGCATTACAATAAATCCTACCATAACAGAAACAACACAACTCAAGCGAATATCATAGTTTTTAATATGACTCATTTCATGTGCAATAACCCCTTCTAATTCATAGTAATCAAGCTTTTCTAAAAGACCTGTGGTTACACAAATTACTGCATTTTCTGGATTTCTACCAGTGGCAAATGCATTAGGCTGATTATCATCAACTACATAAAGTCTAGGTTTTACAGGCAATCCCGAAGTTACCATTAAAGCATCTAAAATATTTACCAATTCTTGGTTTTCTTCTTTCGTAGCAGGTCTGGCCTTGTTTAAAGATAATACAATTTTATCACTATAATAATAAGAGGCCCATGCAGAACCAATTGAAAATATTAAAGCAATGACAATAGACATAGTGCCAAGTCTTAAAGCATGACAAATGTAATATACAATTAAAGTGATAACAATAATGAAAATACCAACAATAAAACCTGATTCTAACTTATTTTTTTTACTGGTTTCAAACATTTTTTTAATCCTTATTTTATATTTAGGTTTTTTATCATAAAGAAAATAAATACAAATTGCAAACAGGTAATGCCTATAAACCTGTTTATAAATAAAGAGAGGAAAGAAACCATATCTTAACCCCTCTATAAAATTTTGTAAAAATAACAAGTCTATTTCCCAAAGTCTACTTTTACATTTTTTCTTGCTTCTTCATTTTCAGCTTCGAATAAATCACGAGCTTTAAAATTGAACATTCCAGCAATAATATTAGATGGGAAAACTTCTAATTTTGTATTATACATTGTTACAGTATCATTATAGAATTGTCTAGAAAAAGAAATTTTATTTTCTGTATTTCTAAGTTCTTCTGACAATTGTGCAAAATTTTGATTTGCTTTCAAATCTGGATAACCTTCAGATACTGCCATAATGGTTTTTAAAGCATCAGATAATTGATTATCTAATGAAGCTTTTTCAGCAACACTGTTTGTATTAGCCCATGAAGTTCTCAATTCTGCTATTTTTTCAAAAGTTGCAGACTCATGATTCATATAGCCTTTAACAGTTTCAACAAAATTTGGAATCAAGTCAAATCTTCTTTGTAGTTGTACATCTATTTGACTCCATGCATTGTCTACTTTTATTCTTGCTTGAACTAAACCATTATACATAGCGATTACTGCAATAACGATAATAACAACAATTGCTAATATAATCCAACCAATCATTTATAAAAATCCTCCTTATATGTATTATATACAAAACTATCATAGCATATTAACTTATTTTATACAATATGAATGTGAAAAATTTGTGAAAAAAATTAATAAAAAGGAATATTTTTTTAAAAATTCTCATATAGTATAGTATGGACAAAAATGGGACAAATATGAAGGTTTTTAAGATAAAAATTATGTAAATAAGAAAAATAAAAACGTAAGAAAAACTTAGGGACACAAGGATTCGAAACGAAAGTGGTGACAAAATTTGACTTTTGATACAAAAAATAGTATAATAATATTGTGTTGCCAAAAGGAGGTAATTTAATCTTATGAAAAGAGAAGAAAAGGCTTCAATTTCTATAATGAAGATTATCTGTGTAAGCATCATTTTAATATTGATATCAGGAATTAGTGTTATGGCCGTAAGCACAGACTTAAAAGATATAACGATTGTATTGCAAAACGGATATGAAATGACAACTGTAACATCTAAAAGTAAAGTGTCAGATATATTAAGTGAAAATAATATTGTTTTAAATGAAGACCAAAAGACAATACCAGATTTAGATAGTGAAATTACTTCAGGAGATACAATCAAAATAACAGATAAATCCTATAATGAAGTACAAATTGCTAAAATCTCTGAAGAAGGCATTGAAACTTCATTAGATCAATTATTAGAAAGTTATGCACCAATCACAGAGAAAATAGTTGTGGAACAAGTCGTGATACCTTATGAAACAATCACAAAAAATACAACAGGAACATCAACAGACACAACCAATAAAGTTGTGCAAGAAGGAAAAGATGGATTAAAAGAAGTAACATATAAAGTAAAATATCAAAATGATGTAGAAATTGAAAAGTCAGTTATATCAGAAGTAGTTGTACAAGAACCAGTTGATAAAATTGTTCAAGTACAAAAAAAGGTAACTTCAAGAAGTTCAACATTACCAAGAGTATCAAGTACTTCAACAACAGGAGGAACTGTATATAAAATAACAGCATATTGTCCTTGTAGCAAATGTTGTGGTAAAACAAATGGAAGAACTGCATCTGGAACAACAGCAACAGCTGGAAGAACAGTTGCAGCATCTAGTAAATTTGCATTTGGAACAAAATTAAATATTGGTGGACACGTATATACAGTTGAAGACAGAGGTGGAGCAATTAATGGAAACAAAATAGATATATTTGTTAATTCACATGCAGAAGCTCTTGCGTGGGGTGTAAGATACTTAAATGTAAGTGTTGTAAACTAAGAAAAAATATAGTATAATATACTAGAGTTTGTAAGGCTCTAGTATATTTTTGTTATATAAAAAAGTAAAAAAAATTTATATAATAAAAATAAAATTTATTAAAATAAAAATAAGGAGAAGTATATGAATTTAATATCTTGGAATGTAAATGGTATTCGCGCTTGTGTGAATAAAGGATTTAGTGAATTTTTTAAAGAGATAGATGCAGATATATTTTGCATACAAGAAACTAAATGTCAACCAGAGCAAATTGAACTAACTTTTGAAGGCTACATAGCTTATTGGAATAGTGCAGAAAGAAAAGGGTATTCTGGAACAGCCATTTTTACAAAAAAAGAACCAATAAGTGTAACATATGGTATTGGTATAGAAGAACATGATAAAGAAGGAAGAGTCATTACCTTAGAATTTGAAGATTTCTATATGGTAAATATTTATACACCAAATGCCAAAAGAGGATTAGAAAGATTAGATTATAGGCAAATATGGGAAGATGAAATTAGAAAATATTTATTAAAATTAAATAAAATAAAACCAGTAATTATGTGTGGAGATTTAAATGTAGCGCATGAAGAAATTGACTTAAAAAATCCAAAGTCCAACCGAGGAAATGCAGGATTTACAGATGAAGAAAGAGAAAAAATGACAGAGTTACTAAATGCAGGTTTTGTAGATTCTTTTAGATTTTTATATCCTGATAAAACTGATAGTTATAGTTGGTGGTCATATATGGGAAAAGCAAGAGAAAAAAATGTAGGATGGAGAATTGACTATTTTATTGTGTCAAAAGATATACAAGATAAAATAAAAGAAGCAATGATTTATCCAGAAATTATGGGGAGTGATCATTGTCCAGTTGGATTAATCATAGAATAAGGGGGATTTTTATGAATGAAGTAAAACATAATTGGAAAAAATGGGTGTACTGGTTTGCTTTGGGATTAGCATTGATTTGTATATATAAAATCTTAGATAATTATGAAAATGTTATGGAAGTTTTACATACATTTTTTGGAGTTATTAGTCCTTTTTTGATTGGTATATTTATCGCATATATATTATATATGCCATCTAGAAAATTTGAAGAACTATATGGAAAGGTCAAGATAAAATTCATATCCAAAAAAGCAAGAGGATTAGGTGTTATTACAGTATATCTTATCATTATATTAGCCATTAGTATATTATGTGCAGTCATTTTACCAATTGTATTTGAAAGTATAACAGACTTTATTAGTAGCATACCACATTATATTGAAGATGCAATGAATGCTTATAATAACTTACCAGAAGACTCTATATTAAAAAGCCAAATTGTGCAAGACGAAATTCGTAATTTACAAAATATCGATATTAAACAATATTTAAACGTAGAAGCAATATTAGGATATATTGTCAATGCTATTGGAGCAATCTTTAGTATAGTAGACATTTTTATAGCCATAATTGTATCTGTATATATATTAATTGATAGAAGAAAGATATTAACCTTTTTTAAAAGATTAGCAGGCGCTATATTTAAAGAAAGAACTTATAAAAATATAGATAAATATTTTAATAATTCAAATGAAATTTTCTTTAAGTTTATAGCAAGTCAATTTTTAGATGCCATTGTAGTAGGTGTTTTGGTATCAATAGCTATGACCATTATGGGAATTAGATATGCACCATTATTAGGATTTTTTATTGGATTATTCAATATGATACCATATGTAGGAGCGATTATTGCGACAGTTATTTCTGCAATTATTACACTTATCACAGGAGGATTATCACAAACTATTTGGATGCTAATTGTTGTTATCATTTTACAACAAATAGATGCCAACATCATTAACCCTAGAATTGTAGGAAAATCATTAAAAATTAGTCCGCTACTAGTATTATTTGCTGTTACCTTTGGAGGTGCTTATTTTGGAATATTAGGAATGTTCTTAGCTGTGCCAGTCATTGCAGTTATCAAAATATTATTAGATGATTTTATAACATATCGAGAAACAAAAAAGAAAAAGTTGCCAGAGTGAAATGTTAGGGACGTGCCAAATCGTTCCAAAATGAGCCCAAAAGGGACAGACCTTTAAAATTTAATTTGAGTTGTATAAAAAAATAACATGACATATCTTATATTAACAAAAGAATAAGATATACATGTTATTTATTTTATATTAGTTATTATTTTTAGGTCTGTCCCTTTTGGTTTCATTTTGGAACGATTTGGCACGTCCCCAACCTTAGCCTCTTTGTAATAAATATTGTATACCACCATTGGCAATAGCAGTTAATGTAAGTACAATTAAACCTGCTGCAAATACACCAGCGACAATTGGTGGAATGGCTTTTTTAGGTGGTAAATCTAAGAAGTTTGCAATTAAGGAACCAACCCATGCACCTGTTCCAGGTAATGGAATGGCAACAAAGATAAATAAACCTAAAGCAGCAAAATTTTGTAATCTTTCACTTTCTTCTATTTTTCTTGTGGCTCTTTCAGAAGCCCAGTCAATTACAATTTTAAAAGGTTTCCATCTACCAAAGAAATCAAATAGAGGTCTGATAAATTTAACAATAAAGTATACAGGTATAATATTTCCTATAAAACTACATAAAAAAGATTCTATATAATTTAAATGAAATGTAAATACACCTACTGGTATTGCACCTCTTAATTCGATGATTGGTATCATTCCGACAAAAGCGGTTAATAAATATTTTACAATCAATGGTAATCCTGCCATGTTTCCTCCTTTAGTATATAGATTTTTAATTCTTATGTATTGTACTATATATTAAAAAAATTGTCCATATATGTCGCAAAATTAAATTTCTAAATTTTCAATATTGTTTATCATATTTTTACAAATATTCATTATAGAGTCCACAAATTTACATTCCTTTTGAACCTCCTTGTAATCTAGTGGGGATTTTAAAGCAGGAGGCTCAAATATTTGCCCTCTTGTAAAAAAACGAATAAATATAGTAGAATCTTTTATTGTAATTTCGGGAATTAATTTATAAAATTTTTTAAAATCTAATAGTTGTTGTAGGGAATGAAGTGTGAATAACTGCATGGTAAGTATTTGATTATTGGTTTCAACGTAAAAGATTTTTTCAAATTCACTATCATCCATTTGAATTTTATTAGTATCTGCCTGTGAAAAGTTTTTGTAAGCTATATTTTTTGTGCGTTTAGAAAATGAGTTTGAAAAAGGATATTTTCTTCTGATATATATGGTACAAGGTAAGGATTTTTTCATTGTTAATTTTATAAAAAAACCATTAAAAAGAGTGGTACGAGACTTATGTGTTTTTCCTTCGGAATCCACATAGGTTTCCACCTTTGAGGTTTTTACCTCACCCATTAGAAATGGATAAGTACCTTGAAAGACACCACAGATGCCATCTTCTGAGTGAAATTCATTAAAATCTTGTTCAAAATCAGCAGATTTATATAAGTCTACAGAGATAAGTGGATTTGCAAAATATTTAAAATTGGTATCATACATTTCAATAATTTTAGAAACAACTTCTTTCTTATATGCCTTAGAATAACTTGGCAAATGAAACTTATATAAAAAAGAAACTATTAAAATTAAAGTACATATCAATGTAATGATTTTAAAAAGTAAAATGTCAAAAGGTACAATAAAGAATAGGATAAAGGCTATAAAGAGGATAGATAGCCCTATTTTTAAAGCTAAGTTTTTTTTATATAAAGTTTGAATAGAAGAAGATGTTTTTATTTGTGAATAGATAGTATCAAAATTTTCCATTAGTCACTCCTTATAAATTTATATTTACATCAACATTGGTGTCTGGTTCAAAAAATGGTTCTTCTTTAAAATGGAAGATAGAAGAGATTAGAGATGCTGGAAAAGTACTTATAGCTGTGTTGTAATTTGTGACATCTATATTGTAAATCCTTCTAGCTGCCTGTAATTGGTTTTCCATTTTTGTTAAAGATTTTTGTAGATAGATAAATTGTTCATCAGCTTTTAAATTAGGATAATTTTCTCCTTGAAGCAAAATGGTATTACATTGCTTATTAACAAGTTCTCCATCTTTTAAATTTTTGGTTTGAAGATATTTAGACCTAGCTTCTGTAATGGTAACAAAAATATCGTTCTCATAATCTGCATATTGTTTAACACATTCAACTAAATTAGGAATAAGATCAAATCTCTGGGTAAGATAAATATCTATACCTGATTTAGAACGCTCTACCTTTTTATGCAAATCAATGAAATGATTATATTGATAAATACTATAAATCAAAATAAGTATAATAATAAATATGATGATATACATGCTTGCTACCTTCTTTCTCTGAATTAAAACAATTTTATAAGAAAAAACAAAAAAAGTAAATAGTTTGAACGTATTTATGTGCTTAAATTGGAAACATACATAGTTTTAGTTTTATAATTTATAAAAAAATCACCCAAAAGTATTGACTTCCGTAGGCGTTTTGATATATAATAATACAGATTTGAAAGAGAGAATTTAATTAGCCTAAAAAGAAAAATAAAATAAGGTGATTAAAATAAAGAAAAATAATTTGTAACAAAATTTAATATTTTACTAGAGCCAGTTGAAAAATGAAAGTTTTTTGACAGCTCTTTTATTGCCGTTTTATAGTATGTAGTGGTTAATATCAGCATTTTTCAAAATCAAATTATAAATTCAAAGTTTTTTATTCAAAAGTTAAATAGTAAAAGAAGAGGAATTAAATATAAGTTTCCCTAAGTAAATTTAAAATTGTAAAAGCAGACAATTTTAAACCTTAGCCCAGAAATTTATCATTTAAGAAGGACTTCTTTTAACCAATAAATCAAATCAACGATCAAGTTGATACTTATTTCTGCTTAATATTTTATATGAGGTGATTTTCTTGAAATTAAAAGAAGTGAAATACGAGAAAGCTTCTCGTAAAGATTTCGCAAAAGTTGGCGATTATATTGAAATGCCAAATCTTATCAAAGTACAAAGAGATTCTTATGATTGGTTTATAGAAGAAGGGTTAGGCGAAGTATTAAAAGATATTTCTCCAATCGAAGACTATTCAGGAAATCTTGTACTTGAATTTTTTGATTACTACATGGAGGACAAGACAAAATATACAGTAGAAGAAGCAAAAGAAAGAGATGCTACATATTCAACAAGATTACATGTAAAAGTAAGATTAATCAACCGTGAAACAGGTGAAATCAAAGAACAAGAAATTTATTTAGGTGATTTCCCACTAATGACAGAAAGTGGAACATTTGTTATCAATGGAGCAGAAAGAGTTGTTGTTAGCCAGTTAGTTCGTTCACCAGGATGTTATTATGATGAAGTATTTGACACAAAAACAGGAAAGAAAACATATACATCAACTGTAATGCCACTTCGTGGAGCATGGTTAGAATATGAAACAGATGGAAATGACATTTTCTGGGTTCGTGTAGATAGAACAAGAAAAGTTCCAGTAACTACACTTTTAAGAGCTATAGGTGTAGCAACAGATGATCAAATAAGAGAATTATTTGGTGATGAAGAATTAATTAAAGCAACACTTAATAAAGATACTATAAAAGATCAAGATGAAGCTTTAATTGAAATCTATAAAAAATTAAGACCAGGAGAACTTCCAACAGCAGATGCTGCAAGAAACCTATTTAATGGATTATTCTTTGATAATAGAAGATATGACCTAGCAAAAGTTGGAAGATATAAATTTAATCAAAAATTAGCAATAGCAGGAAGAATCAAAGGAAAAGTTTCTGCAACAGATATTGTAGATAGTGAAACAGGAGAAGTATTTGTACAAGCAGGAGAAGTTATCTCAGAAGAAGTTGCAGAAGATATTCAAAATGCAGGAATCAATGTAGTAGATGTTACTGTTGGAGAAAGAACTGTTAGAATTATTGGAAATAGTACAGTAAATATCTATAAAGTATTACCAAATGTAGATTTAAGCAAATTACATTTTAAAGAATTAGTAAATTATGATGTATTAAAAGATATTATAGACAATACAGACGAAAAAGAATTAGTAAAAATGATAGAAGAAAGACAAAATGAATTAGTACCAAAACATATCACAACAGAAGATATGATTGCTTCTATCAACTATTTATTAAACTTATCACATGGACTAGGTGAACCAGATGATATTGACCACTTAGCAAATCGTAGAATTCGTTGTGTTGGTGAATTGTTACAAAATCAATTTAGAATTGGTTTAACAAGATTAGAAAGAGTTGTTCGTGAAAGAATGACCATTCAAGACTTAGATGTTGTAACACCACAAACATTAATTAACACAAAACCAATTACATCAGCTATTAGAGAATTCTTCGGAAGCTCACAATTATCACAATTCATGGACCAAACAAACCCACTTTCAGAATTAACACATAAAAGAAGAATTTCTGCATTAGGACCTGGAGGATTAACAAGAGAAAGAGCAGGATTTGAGGTTCGTGATATTCACTATACACATTATGGTAGATTATGTCCAATTGAATCTCCAGAAGGACCAAACATTGGATTAATTTCAGCATTATCATCATTTGCACAAATTAATGAATATGGATTTATCGAAACACCATATAGAAAAGTAGATCCAGAAACACACAAATTAACAGATACAGTAGAATACATGAGTGCAGATGTAGAAGATAATTATATTATTGCACAAGCCTCTGAACCAATTAACAAAGACGGAAGCTTCGTACATCCAAGAATTAGAGTAAGATTTAGAAATGAAGTTATCGAGGTTGATAGAGAAAAAGTACAATATGTAGATGTTTCACCAAAACAATTAGTTTCTATTGCGGCAGCCATGATTCCATTCTTAGAGCATGATGACGCAAAAAGAGCGCTAATGGGTGCAAACATGCAACGTCAAGCTGTACCATTGATGATTACAGAAAGCCCAATTGTTGGAACAGGTATCGAATACAGAGCAGCAAAAGATTCAGGAATTCTAGTATTAGCGGAAGATGATGGGGTTATCGAAAAAGTAACAGGAGATGCAATCACCGTTAAATATAACAATGGAAAAACAGTTGTACATAAATTACGTAAATTCAAAAGAACAAATGGTGGTACTTGTATTAACCAAAAACCAATTGTTAAAAAAGGTGAAATTGTTAAAAAAGGTGATGCTATAGCAGATGGACCATCAACTAAAAATGGAGAAATGGCATTAGGTAAAAACGTATTAGTTGCTTTCTCAACATGGGAAGGATATAACTATGAGGATGCTATCCTATTAAATGAAAGATTAGTAAAAGAAGATGTATTTACATCAATTCATATTGAAGAATATGATTGTGAATGTAGAGATACAAAACTAGGAGCAGAAGAAATTACAAGAGATATACCAAACATTGGTGATGACTCATTAAAAGACCTAGATGAAAACGGAATTATCCGTATTGGTGCAGAAGTAAGACCAGGAGATATCTTAGTTGGAAAAGTAACACCAAAAGGAGAAACTGAATTAACAGCTGAAGAAAGATTATTAAGAGCTATCTTCGGTGAAAAAGCTAGAGAAGTAAGAGATACATCATTAAGAGTACCTCATGGAGAAGCAGGAACTATCGTAGATGTTAAAATCTTTACGAGAGAAAATTCAGACGAATTAGGACCTGGTGTTAACCAAATTATTAGATGTTATATTGCAACAAAGAGAAAAATATCTGTTGGAGATAAAATGGCAGGTAGACACGGTAACAAAGGTGTTATCTCAAGAGTACTACCAGAAGAAGATATGCCATTTATGCCAGATGGTACACCAATCGATATCTTATTAAACCCTCTTGGAGTTCCATCTCGTATGAACTTAGGTCAAGTACTAGAAGTTCACTTGGGAGGAGCAGCCAAAGCATTAGGATGGCATGTATCTACACCAGTATTTGATGGTGCAACACAAGAAGATGTTGAAGAATTATTAGCAGAAGCAGG